>DATGVB010000176.1:0-21773 GCA_035300805.1 Tetragenococcus sp.
ATGAATCCGGGATTGATGTCTTGAATGAACATAATGACCGTGTTTCTCGAGAAGATGTGTTAAGAGAGGTATTCTCTGACTAATGTATACTTGGAGTTTTGATAAAAAAGCATATAAAGAATTCAAAAAATTAGATAAACCGATTCAAAAACGATTGGTTAAATGGTTAGATGAACATATTGAGGGCACTGAAAATCCTCGTCAATGGGGAAAAGCTCTTGAGGGCGACTTTAAAACTCTTTGGTGCTACCGAATCGGCAGTTTCCGTTTGATTGTGGATATTATTAATAATGAATTTGTAGTTTTGATTCTTAAAACGGGCAAACGAAATGATGTTTATAAAAATAAGTAAAGCACTCACCAATTGATCAATTAGCGAGTGCTTCTTGTTTGTACTTTTTTTATTCTTCAGAGATGTGATATGCTTTTTCTAAAATTTCAATTCTTTTTTGCAACATATCAATTTCCTTTCTCTGTTGATTCTGCATCATGCCAGCGGAAATTGTCGCTATTCCTAAGAGGAAAACTGCAACAATTTCCCAATGATTAATAAAAACTGTAAATAAAGTTCTAAGAGAATTCATTTGCCGCAAAGAAACCAAATCCTGCTACAATTGCCCAGTAGTATTTTCCTGAATTCTTTTTATATTGTTTCTTCGATAACCAGCCTCTACTTACAGATTGTTTAGCAGCGTATCTTCCAGCATCATATAATCCTCTTCCGATTGCTATAGCTGCAGCAATCGCTCCTAAAATAGCACTGATGGGTTCACGACGCATGCTCAGAACATCTAAATACTGATTGATAATTTTTTCTTGCTCTGCACTAGATATTTTCTTTACATCTGGAATTCCTCTTTCAGAGACGAATAGCTCAAAGTCTCGTACTTGTTCAGCTATCTTCTCATTCTACTCCTCATCCGTGACATATTCATTTTGTGTTGAAGAATTTTCTTCTGCAAAAACAGCAATACTCGGTAAAACTACCGTTCCCACCATGCTTAAACTCACCACTTCAATTACGAACTTAGTTAGCATCTTCTTTTTTCCTGACATTTTTATAGCTGGCTTTTTTGATAATTTAATTTTATAGTGAAATTATCTGTAAGAAAAAAGGACTAAAAAACTAGTCCTTTTTGACTTGAGCTGCAAGACAGGTAATATAATCAAAAAATGATTTTCGATCTACTGAATAAACCATTTCAAGTGGCCGTCCTTTTTTATCCTCACTCAATTTACCCTGGCTGGCTCCTCGGGTACAGACCACAGAACTTACGGTTTTTTTCTTCACCAGCGTTTCCTTGCCGAACATGGCAGTTGTCAATACATCCCATAAAAAATAGGTCGAATTGGTCTGGAAGTGGACCAGTGGCGGAACGATGGCATAGGCTTGCCCTAAAAAGTCGATACCTTCATCTTTACGCAAACTAGCCCAATAATCTCGTATCTCATTAGTTAAAGGAACCATATTGGTACTTTCCAGCGCTACTAAATTGATAGTAATATTAGACTGCCATACCCTTGCAACTGCTTCTGGATCCCAGAAAGCATTCCATTCTGCGGAACCATCATGTTCTGGTTCTTCCACATTGCCCTTGGCTAAGAAAGTTCCACCCATCCAATAAAGTTGACCAATTTTTTCTTCAATAGCTGGCTCTTGTTCAAGTATCCGTGCCAGGTCAGTCAAAGGACCCAAGAAAACTAAATCGATCTTTTCAGTGGTTGATTTCAATAACTGTAATAAATGTTCATGGGCAAAAACTTCTGCCTGCTGAGTTTTTATCGGACGATACTCATTTAAAATCGGCAAGGCATCCACCGTAAAAGCGTGCATGCGCCAGTCTTTGGGAAAAGGATTTTTCGGACGCGAATTCGAGGGTGCTACCTGAATCGACAGATTTTCCCCAAACTTATCAATGATTTTACGGCTGGCAGAAACAGCTGGCTCCAGATAACAGTCTGCTGGAGTCACTCCGACTCCAATCACTTCGACATCTTCCATCTGTAAGAGTAAAAACAAACCCACTAAATCGTCCACACCACCATCGTGGTTCAAATAAACTTTTCTCACACTTTCACTCCCTACTTCAATTTCTCGGCTACTTTAATATCTCCGTCATTAATTTTTTGGCGTGCATCTTTTACTGCTTTTTTTGCATCGTCAGTCAGGTTCCCATCAGTCAGCCCCACAGCATCATCTTCTAAACCATAGACAAGGTGTTTACCACCTGGAAATTTGTCGGCTGATGCTTTTTCAGCTAAGTCTTTCACCACAGCTCCTACTTCTTTCAAAGTTGAAGTCAGCGTAAAATTATCCTTTTTACCTTCTTTTGTCTGATAGTCGCCTTCTTTTGTCTGATCACGGTCAACCCCGATGACCCATACCTTTTCGTCATTGGTTTCATTTAATGATTTGGCTTCCTGAAAAAGTCCATTACCGCTTGCGCCTGCCGCACCATAGATAACATCTGCCTTTTGCCCATACATCCCTTGAGCGATCGTCCGGCCTTTATCAGGCGCATCAAATGCACCGACATACTGACTGACGACTTTGACTTTTTTGTTCAGCTGTTTAGCTCCGTCGGTGACTCCTTGCTGGAAACCGGCATCAAACGCTTCGATCAAGCCGACCTGCACACCGCCAATAAAACCGACCACATTAGTTTTAGTGGTATAACTTGCAGCGATTCCTGCCATATAGGCCGCTTCATTAGACTGAAAAGTTGCAGAAGCCACGTTATCCAAATCCTCAATGGTTTCATCGATCATCACAAACTTTTTATCGCTATTGTTCTTGGCCTCTTCTGCCACTGCATCTTTCAATTTAAATCCGATCCCAAAAATTGTTTCAAAACCGGCATTGACAGCCTGATCGATATTGGGAATATAATCCGATTCATTACTAGACTGAAAATACTGATAACCGTCATTTCCCTTTTTCAGATCATTTTCTTTCCCCCACTTGACCATCCCCTCCCAAGCAGACTGGTTAAAGGAACGATCGTCTACTCCGTTTGTATCAGTAATCAAAGCTGCCGTTGCAACCTGCTCTTTATTTTCATCTGCCTTGGTATCTTTGTTGCTACCACATGCTGTTAGCAGTACCATTGCACTAGTAATTGCCGCGGTCATCTTTAAACCCTTAGTGATCTTCATTTAATCTATATCCCCCTAAAGTTTCTCTATTGTTTTCATATTATATCTCAAATATTCGTACTTATAAAGAAAAAATAGAGAATCATTACATATAATCGTAAATCATATTGCAAAACACGAACTATATGCTCGGCCAAAAGAGGATTATTCTATATTTATAGCTAATCATCTCTCCTTTCCATAGATTTTTACTAAATTTCCTAAACTGAATCTTATTATGAATCATTTTCCATCCAGTACCCTTTTTAAGCTCTCTTTAATTATGTCAGTGTCATCAGGATTTTCATTTTCTAGTCTTGTTGCTTCCATAATTGCTGCAGATTGGGTAGTTTGTACGGATTGTTTTTCTTTCGGGTCATCTATTGAAGCGATATAATCTTTTTGCTTTTTCCATGCTTTTTTTATTAAATCATAATATTTATCTGCTCGAGTATCCTCTTCATTAGTTTTGCTAGTATCTGTATCCACATAAATTTCTTGTATATATTCCACCATATCAGTAGTATTTAAATCTTCTGGTCCACTATTTTTGTCAAAATTTCTTGTTGCTAAAGAAATTGTCTTTTGTCTGTTGTAGAAAAGAAAATAAGTATCTCCTACAATATGAAGCGGATCTTCTTTATCTTTTTCATAAGTCTCAATTTTCACTTGTGTATTAACCTTTACTTTTCGCATTTTTTCATTATTTCCCACAATATTGATGGTCTTCGTAGGTACAGCAGAAATACTCGCTGGATAGGACACTTCTTTGCCTTTGGACGAAATATAGATAGCGTTATCAAAGTCATTTAAATCTTTAGTGTTCACAGTAATACTTTGAGGTAACCCTTTTTGTTCAGTTATAAAGGTCAAGTCATAGGTAGTCTGCTTACTTTTATTATTCACAGTTACCTTTTTAACAAAATCATTCATATCCACTGCATAAGGAAAATTTTGTTTCTTTTCTTTGCTATTATTGGTAGTTGCCTGTTCAGAGCCAGACTCTAGTGTAAAAGAAGATTTCGTTTCACTGGTGGTAGAATTTATTGAAGTTGAAGAATTCGTTTCTGATAAATCTTCATCTTTTGAACAAGCTGACAACACAACCAGACTTGAAAATAGTATTAAAAATTTTAGCATATACTCCACGTCCTTCTATCTATCAGGATTTATAACCATACTGGCTCTCCTCTATTGATCTCTCATATCCAGTATATCGTAAAACTTCAATTATAGTAAATTTCCTAATATAACTCGCTACTGCAATAAGCCAGTACAGTTCGTCTTACTTTATGGTATCATTAACTAAATAAAATCAGCACAAAGGAGAAAAAATGTTAGAGGTGAAAAATTTAGTCAAAACTTTTGGCGATTATAAAGCAGTCGATCATCTATCTTTTACAATTGAAAACGGACAGATTTTAGGTTTGATTGGCCAAAACGGAGCGGGTAAAACGACGTCTTTCCGTCTGATTTTAGATTTTTTAAAAGCCAATCAAGGAGTCGTCTTGTGGAACGGTCAGCCCCTAGGAGCCAAAGAATACAATACTATCGGTTATCTGCCTGAAGAACGCGGCTTATATCCAAAAGTATCCATTCAAGATCAGTTAATTTATTTTGCACGATTGCGAGGTAAGTCAAAAAAAGAAATTGAACCTAAAATTGATGAGTGGCTACAACGGTTTCAAGTCAAAGGAAAAAAAACAGATAAAATCAAATCATTATCCAAAGGGAACCAGCAAAAAGTACAACTGATCTCCACTTTGATCCATGAACCGAAGTTAGTGATTTTAGATGAACCTTTCAGCGGTCTTGATCCCGTAAATGCTGAATTATTGAAAGACAGCATTATTGCTTTAAAGAAAAAAGGTTCGTGTGTCATTTTTTCTAGTCACAACATGGATAATGTTGAAAAAATCTGTGATCATTTAATTATGTTACGTAATGGTAAAAGTGTACTAAATGGAAAAGTTCATGATATTCGCGAGTCATTTGGTCGTACGAAACTCTTTTTAGAAGCAAATTTAACCAAAGAAAGGATTGCTGCAGTCACTGGTGTTCAAAAGGTCATTCAAACCGATAAGGGAACTTTTGATATTACCTTGGCCGATCCTGAAATCGGCAAAGAATTATTTGAATTAGCCACTGCAGATGGTTATATCCCGATGTTCAGCCAACAACCTCCCACTTTAGAAGAGATATTCAAGATAAAGGCAGGTGATATTGATGAATAAGTTTTGGGTAATTGCCAGTGATGTTTACAAGAAAAATGTCAAGTCGGTTTCATTTTTTATCATGTTATTAATTCCTTTTATAATTGGTGGAGTATCTTATCTAGGTGGTCATTTTGCCAGTCAAAGTGGAAATATTGATAAAATCGGACTTGTTACAGAGGAAAACGCGTTGGAGAATATTGCGCAAGTTAGTACAGATGATTTCAAATTTAAAATTTTAGCCTCGAGAAAAGATGCTGAAAAGCAATTAAGTGAAGAGAAAATTGACGCTTTTTTGGTACTGGCGACAAAAGAAAACACACTACAGGCAAAATTATTTAGTGAGACGACTTTAGGATCCAGCAGTGAAATGCAGCTGCAACAAATACTTTCTGATGTACAAGAAAGCCTGCGTGCTAAAGAAATGAACTTAACTACCGCAGAATTTGCTAGTTTAAAACAACCGGCAAACTTCACTAAGCAAAAAGTCAGCTTCAATGACCAAGGAAGAATGGTTTCAGGTGAAGACAACAGCGATGTCCAATTCATTATCAGTTTTGCCGGCACCATCGTCTTATTTGTCTTTATTGTCACTTATGCTGGTATTATTGCACAGGAAATTGCCTCTGAAAAAGGTAGTCGTATCATGGAAGTGATCCTTTCCAGTACGCGTGCTCAGACACATTTTTATGCTAAACTTTGCGGCGTCTTACTGGTTGCACTGACACAGCTGATCGTCTATGCCCTGGCTTTTGCAATCAGCTATCAATGGATCAAAGAGATGGATTTTGTCCAGAATTTCTTAGGAAACTTATCCTTACAAGCTATTTTGAGCAACTTCTTAATCTTTATTGTAATTTTTACAGTATTGGGAATTTTCATTTACGCGGTTCTTGCAGCATTATGCGGTTCTTTGGTAAACAAAGCAGAAGATACGTCTAAAGCCATCTTGCCAGTAACTTACTTAGCTTTGGCTGGTTATATGCTGGGAATTTTTATGGGGAGTATGGACCCCAATAATATGATCGTACGAATAACTTCTTATATTCCCTTTTTATCTTCTTATATTATGCCGATTCGTCTGGCAAACGAAACAGTTGGAATCAGTGGTGCAATCGTATCTGTAGGAATTTTAGCAATCACTACTCTGCTGTTAACTTTCGCTTGTGCCAGGATGTATAAATCGAATGTACTTGTTTATAATGACAATGGTATCTGGTCTTCATTAAAACAGTCCTTACGACTGATGAAAAGTGAAAAATAATAAATAACAAGGAGCAAGCTGAATTAAGTAGGCTTGCTCCTTATTTGTGCTTTAACTTTTATATGAATTTTGTCTATTCTTGATCTAACAAACGATTCTGTCCATCAATTTTTTGAATTTCAGTAATGTCTTGGGTAACTTCCAGACAGCCCAGATATTTATCTTCATCACGTAAAGCAAAATAACGAATATAAATTTTCTTATCCTGCATATCGATCCAAAAATCAGCGCTATCTCTGGCTCCCGAACGAAAATCAGTCAAGATTTTTTGGACCACATGCATACTTTTAGGTGGATGGCAATTGACCACTTCCCGGCCAATCACTGATTTAGTCCGCGGGAATACCCGGTGGTCACTTTCCGAAAAGAAACGAACAATATCATTATTATCTACAAAAGTCAGATCAACGGGTAACAAACCAAATATCTGAATTAATTGCTGCAAAGTCAAGTTACCTGTAGGAAAAGATACTTTTTGATTTCCCTCAAGAGATTCTTCTGAAAAAGTGCTTGTTTCTACTGAATTTTCTGCTTGTTCAAGTCCTATTGCAATCGAGTCAGTCGTGTCTCTAGCTTGTTTGATTGCCGCCTGTCGTTCGGGTTCTCTTTCTATTTCTTTGGCTAATGACTCTGGGCTAGCTTTCCAAGCCAATGGTTCCGGAATAAAAGCAAAGCCAATATCAAAACTATCTTCAGCAATTGCTTGCCAATCTGCTAAACTAAAGACGTCTAGGGTCATTGGCACCATGATTTCTTCTTCTTTGAAAATCATCTCTTCAATTTCTTCTTTTACTGCCTGCCATTTTTCGTTTAAAGGATTAAAAGCTGCTTTAGGAGACGCAAGATAAGTTTTTAAAGCTTTAATCTGATCCCGTATTTCATCATCTACCCCCCACATGACTTTAGGAGGGGCAGTAATGCCGTACTTTTCCATATAAGAAAAAATCAAGGTCTCTTTACGAGCATAATGTTTATCGATTTGTAATAGATCTTCTACAGCATTTTGTAATTGATCTTGGTAAGACCAGTCGCCTTTTTTCATCTTTTTCAATAAATCATCAATTTCATCGGTCAGCAGCGATTGCAGTACCTGATTTTCTAATTTTAGCGTATGCACCGGGTGTCCTGGTTGAGCATACTCTTCATTTGAATGATGAATTTCATTGATCGATCCTTTAAAGACAGCCGCATGAATATTACAAAGCTTTTGAATCTCCGTTGGATCCAAACCATTTTGAATTAACGATTTTTCTGCTGCTGTGATTTCTGTTACGTCAATTCCTTCAAACTCTTCATTGAATAAACGTTTTGCTTCTTCAAAAGAACCTCCTTCATGCAGAAGTGACAGAATTTCTACAATTCGTTCTTGGCGTTTTGCTTTCGGGTTCATTTATCTATTCCTTTCACCTTAAATTCTGCCGCTTCAAAGGCAGTGATGATATCATCAAGAGGGATCTTTTTCATTTTAGCCCCCTTAGGTATTGTCATGTAACGACCGGCTGTTTGCAGCATCCCTTTTTTATTAATTTCTTTAAATCCCAGTTGTGTCATGATCGGCTTAATTTCAGGATTTTCAGAAACTAGCTCAAACAGTGTTTTGGAAAAATCAATTTCTTTCAATTTTAGTCTCCTTAGCTAAAGATGTTTTTTACATATCTTCTAATTCTTCAAAATCTAAAATTCGGATTTTTCTCTTGTTTCTTTTAATTAACTGCTTTGCTTCCAGAAATTTCAACTTACGCGACAAAGTTTCTGGCGTTGTTCCTAAGAAAGTGGCTAACTCTCGCAGTTTCATTGGAATTTCTACTTGATCACTTTTAGCTACTGTGGCCAAATCTAGTAAATAAGTTGCTAGCCGTTCTTCGATTCTTTCCATTGATAAAAACTGGGCTTGTCTTTCCACCTGCGTATTTTTTTGGGCATTGATCGCTAGGAGCTTAAGACTTAATTCAGGATAAACTTCTAAGAGCTCGTAGAAATCTTTTTGCTTTAGTATACAAACTTCGGTCTTTTGGATAGATTCTGCAAAGAGATTTTCATTTTTTACACCCAAAAGAAAGTTTTCTCCTTCGTAACCCCCGGCCTCAACGATCCGCAATAATTGTTCTTTGCCGTTACTAGCCAGCTGATAGACCTTTAATGCACCTTTAGCTACAATAACCAAGGCAGCTTCACTATAAGGTGAAAGAATGATTTCTTGTTTCTCATAGTTGAAATGTTGAACTAACTGATGAATTCTTTTTTGATCAGCAATGCTTAAATGGTTAAACAAAGGTACTAAAGAAACACAAAGGTGCTCTTTTATCTGATTCATCATTCTCCCCTTTTTAATCTTTATCTTTTTCTGTTAAACTCATCAGGACAATTCCTTTACTTTACAATTTTCAACTGAATAGCCTAATTTTTCAATAACTTTTTGCAGTTGCTGTGCATTTGTGACTGTCGGATTTATTTCTATTTTCACTTTACTAGCGTTAAATAATACGCGAACTTGTTTTACTCCTGCTTCTGTTTTTAATGCTTGCTCAATTTTTTGCATACAGGATGGACAAGTTAATGTTCCTAACTGGATAATTACTTTCTGCATCCTTCATTCCTCCTTATCTTTAGTTCCATTGTAAAACGTTTGGCAAAATAAAAACTTGATATCTCTCAATAATTAGTGATTTATTAATAGTCGCATACCATTAAAGATGACAATTAATATGCTTAATTCATGAATGAACATACCACTTGCCATATGAATGTAGCCAAAAATCAATCCTAAAAACATCAAAAAGACTGTAATTAGAGAAATAAAAATATTTTCTCGCATATTGCGGGCAGTTCTCTTAGTTACATCATAAGCTTGTACTAACTTCTCAAAAGCTGACTTTACCAATACAATATCTGATGTTTCAATAGCAACTTCTGTACCGCTACCCATAGCAATTCCAATATCACTGATTGCAAGTGAAGGACTATCATTTACCCCATCACCAACAAAAGCGACCTTTTTTCCTTTTACCTGCAGTTTTTTTATAAATTCCGCCTTATCTTCAGGCAACAGACCACCATGGGCTTGAGTAATGCCCGCTTCTTTAGCAATCTGTTCAGCCGTCTCCTGGTTGTCTCCGGTTAGCATGATCAAGTCAGCGACTCCCATTTTTTGCAAGTCTGCTAAAGTTTCTTTGACAGCTGTTCTTATTTGATCTTTAATACCAAAAACTGAAACTAGTTGACCTGCAACTGCTAAAATAACCAAAGAGTAGCCTTTTGCTTTTAGTGCTTGAATATCTTGTTTGATCTTTGGCTTAATCTCCACTTGATTTTCAATCATTAATTTTTGATTTCCCACAAATACTTTCTGTTCCTGCACTTTTGCTGTAATTCCCTGACCTTTGATCACATTGGTTTTTGTAACCGGCAAATAATCAGTTAGCTTAACATAGTTCAGGATCGCTTTTGCCAAAGGATGATCTGATTCTCTTTCAACACTTGCAGCGATTTGTAAATTTTCATTCTTATCCCCGCGATAATTTTTAACCAGTGCAACACTTGTCTTACCTGAAGTTAGCGTCCCGGTTTTATCAAAGACAAAGGTATCTACTTTGGGAAAAGTATCAATCACTTCTCCGCCTTTGACCAAAATCCCCTGCTTAGCTCCGTTGCCAATTCCAGCCACACTTGACACCGGAACGCCAATCACCAAAGCGCCCGGACAACCCAATACTAAAATGGTGATCGACAAACGTATATTTTGCGATAAAAGTCCTACGATCAAAGCTATCAGCAGCACTGCCGGCGTGTAATATTTGGCAAAACGATCGATAAAACGCTCCGTACTTGACTTGCTATCCTGGGCTTCTTCCACCAGTTCAATGATTTTACCGAACGTCGTATCTTCGCCTACCTTTTCTGCCCTGATTTTTAAACTGCCATTATCTAAAAATGTCCCGGCAAAGACCCGATCTCCAACATTTTTCTTGCTTAGTTTTGACTCTCCTGTCACACTCGCTTCATCCACATAACCTTCACCTTGATAGATCACCCCATCAACTGGCAACTGTGACCCTGTTTTAACTAATAACTGGTCTTCTTCATCAACCTCATCAATATCAACTTTTTCAATTGTCCCACCAGAATTAATTTTAAAAGCATGCTTAGGTGCCATTTTTGTCAAAGAATGAATAGCTGAGCGCGTTTTCTCCAAAGTTTTTTGTTCTAAAAAATTTCCAAATAAAAACAGAAAAGTCACAATAGCCGATTCACTATACTCACCAGTCAAAAAAGCTCCAATCACCGCAATCGTAACAAGTAAGTCAATACTGATCACCTTCACTTTGACCGCCTGATAAGCTTGCAAGAAAATCGGCAGCACACCGATCAGTGAAGCAATAATCAATAAAGTTTTACTTATTAATGTTGATGCAAAGAAAAGCTCTGCAACCCTAGCTAAAAAGATAAGGGTTCCTGTAATAGCCGTCCAATAATTTTTATGTTGCATGATCCATTGCTGTAACTTCATTTTCTTATCCTCCCTTGTACAGTTTTTAGTGTACTTAAGAATTGGCAAAAAAGAATTGATATAAATCAATCATAAAAATTTTTGTTTTCATTTATAAAACAAACATTTATAACTTTTATCTATTATATAATAGACAAAATAATATATGGATGTTATATTTTATTAAAAAAGGAAAAGGTGAATCAGATGGAGAAAAAAGAATTAGAAAACGGATTAATAGAAACAAAACACGAATTCATTTGTTTATTCTGTGGTAAAGCTTTTAATAAAGAAGAGATTTTTCCTTTGGGTCAACATTTAGCCACTGCCAAAGGAGCCATCAGACAGCATGTTGAAACTAAACACGGAGGTAGCTTAAAAGCTTTGCTCGAACTGCCTTCTGAAATCACCGGCTTATCCGAAACACAAAAGAAAATAATGCTTCTCTTAGGTCTTGATTTAAGCGACCAAGAAATTGCAGACCAATTGAATATCACAAAATCAACGATTCGGAATCACCGCTTTAAATTAAAAGAAAAGAAAAAACAGGCTCAATATTTTATTGCCATAATGAATTTATTAGAGGAGAAAAACAAAAAAATGCAGATTGAAGAAATCAGTATTCATAATTATGACGAACGTTTTGACATTAAAGAAAAAGAAAAACAGAAAGTTCTGCAGACTTTTCTAAATGCTGAAGGTAAGCTCACTACCATTCCCCGTAAGGCAAAAAGCAAAATTATCTTATTACAACACATCAGCGGACTTTTCAGCAGTGAAAAAACTTATTCAGAAAAAGAAGTAAATCAAATCATTCAAACCATTTATGCAGATTTTGTCACTCTGCGTAGGTATTTGATTGAATATGGCTTCTTTGCCCGCACCAATGATGGAGAAAAATATTGGAAAATTTAAAGAAAAAAAACAGCTATCGCTTGTTGCTACTGAGAGCTTTTTCTCAGTTTGGATCTAGTATGTACGAAATTGTCTTACCTTTGCTGGTCCTTAAGTTCACTGGTTCTTTAAGTAATGCCGGTTTATTTTATGCTCTTATTAAATTACCTAGTATCTTGCTGCTGCCTTTTCTAGGAATCTTTGTGGAACGATTTAACCGCAAAACGGTCCTTTTTTATTGTAATTTTCTTACTCTCGTTATCTTTACTGTGCAACTTAGCTTGTTTGTGACCCACACTATTTCTATTGCTATACTTGCTCTTTTGGGCATGCTAATGAATCTGTCTTATTCTGTAAGTGATATTGCAACGCGCGTGATTTTTACCGAAATTATCCCTAAAAATCAACTGGAAAAATATAATGGAATAAAAAGTATCATTGATAATAGTGCGATTTTTATCGCTCCCATGACTGGAACCTTGCTTTATGGAATGAGGGGAATTGAATTCGTGCTAGTTGTTATTTTAATTTTATACAGTATATCTGCCTTAGGAATTCACAGGATAGACTACAAAAATTCCAGTAATATACAGAAAAAAAATTCTCATATTTTGATCGAACTCAAAGAAGGATTTCAAATGGTTAAAAATGAAAAAACTATTTTGGCTTTCTTTATTTTAACTATGGTGCTAAATTTTTTTGTTGCCTCATCTGAAGAAATCATTAATCCTGGTATACTGATTGCAAAATATCAAATTTCACAACGTTATTTTGGCTTCTCTTCTACTTTTTTTGTGATTGGCGTTATTTTTGCGGGGATTTTCATTATTTTTCATGAGGGCATTAATTTTCAAAAACAGCTTAAAAAAATCTTTATTACCAATAGCTTGATCATGATTCTTATTGGCGTTTTTTCCTTGTTATTCATTAATTTTTCCAAATATATTTACTATGGAATTTTTTTGTTTTTCCAAATATTATTAGGATTTTTCACGATTATCGTCAATGTGCCACTAACTTCCTATTTTCAAGCAAATATTCCAGTAGACTTTCAAGGAAGATTCTTTGCCTTTCTATCTTTTTCAGCAAATCTATCCATTCCTTTTGGGATCAGTTATTCTGGCTTTGTTGCCGAGAGTTTTGGAGCAGATATCGCTTATATCATTAACAATATTTGTGTGATTCTTATCGTAATTGCAGTTTATCACCGCTTTGCTATTTTAAACAATAAAAAATAGCCCAAGCAAGTAAACTTAATTTCTTAATTTTCAGATCATTTCATGCTATAGTTAATAATGAAAATTATTATTTAATAAAGGAGAACGATCGTGAAATTAATTTCGTGGAATATTGACTCTTTAAATGCTGCATTGACAAGCGACTCAAAACGGGCACTTTTATCAAGAAAAGTATTAGAAACCATTAGTAACTATGATGTAGATGTTATTGCTATTCAAGAAACCAAACTCTCTGCCAAAGGTCCAACAAAAAAACACTTAGCTATTTTAGCTGAAAAATTCCCTGCTTATAAGATAGCTTGGCGCAGTTCAATCGAGCCTGCCCGTAAGTCTTATGCTGGCACCCTGTTTTTATACAAAAATAGTTACCAGCCAATAGTAAGTGCTCCGGAAATTGGAGCTCCTGACACGATGGATCAAGAAGGACGGATCCTGACTTTAGAATTTGACGATTGTTTTGTAACACAAGTTTATACACCTAATGCTGGAAACTCATTAAATCGTCTGGCGGATCGTCAAATCTGGGACGACAAATATCGGGAATATTTACTTTCTTTAGATCGAGAAAAACCAGTAATTGCTTCAGGTGACTATAATGTTGCCCATAAAGAAATTGATCTGGCGCACCCCGATCGAAATCATTTTTCAGCTGGTTTTACCGATGAAGAACGAGCAGGCTTCACCAAATTATTAAGTAATGGTTTTACAGATAGTTTCCGTGCTGTTCATGGAAATATTGAAGGAGCTTATTCCTGGTGGGCTCAAAGAGTCAAAACCAGCAAGATCAATAATTCTGGCTGGAGAATTGATTATTATATTGTAAGTGATCGGATCAAAGACCAAATTGTCACTTCTGAAATGATAGATTCCGGTACAAGACAAGATCATACACCGATTTATTTGGAAATTGATTTATAATAAATAAACCTTAGAGGTTCTGATGCTTAATGGAACTTCTAAGATTTTTTGTATACTACAACTAATTTTCACCATTCAGATTAATTAACAACTAATCCGTTTGAATAATGTGCGTACTTTTATGAAAACTGCGTATATTGTTAGGATAATGTGCGTACTTTTATTGTAACTCCGTTAATTGTTAGCATAATGTGCGTACTTTTACTCTAATTACGTTAATTATCGAACGAAAGATAATGATCATAAAGATTTAAAAAAAATCTTTTTGAACATTTCCTAAAATTGGCTTGCACAAAAAGATCTATCTTTCATTTTTATTTAAATTTCTTTATATTCTGCATCGATTGCTCTTTTGACGGCAGGCCGTTCAGCAATTCGAGCCGCCCAGGCGTTTAGATTTTTATATTCTTTGACATTTAAGAATTCTCCAGCACCCTCATACACTTCATCTTGCACAAGCCGCCCATACCAGGGCCAGTTTGCCATATCAGCAATACTGTATTCAGTTCCATTGATGTACTTTTTATCAACCAGATGTTTATCCAGTAAATCAAGTTGTCGTTTAGTTTCCATGGTATAGCGATTGATCGGATATTCTTGGGCAACAGGCGCTGCGTGGAAGAAATGTCCAAAACCGCCACCAACAAAAGGAGCCGCACCAGTTTGCCAGAATAACCAGTTCATTAGTTCTGTCTTTTCAGCCCATGAAACTGGCATAAACTGTTTGTATTTTTCAGCCAGATACAAGAGAATGGAAACTGATTCGAAGACTCGAACAGGTTCTTTTTCAGAATAATCGACCATTGCTGGAATTTTTGAATTAGGATTGATTTTGACAAAATCACTACCGAACTGATCACCGTTCCCAATATTGATTTTATACAAATCATATTGAGCTTCTCGCACTCCGGCTTCTTTTAATTCTTCCAACATAATTGTAACCTTCATGCCATTGGGAGTTCCTAGTGAATAAACTTGTAGCGGCGCATCGCCCACTGGAAGTTCTTGTTTAAAACGGCTTCCTGCAAACGGCTGATTGCCCATCTTATTTTCTTGATCTGCCTGACTTTCTTGCCACACTTTAGGAATCTTATAATCTGTCATCTTATCTTCCTCCTTCATTTATCTTCAGTATAATAATTTCTTTTTTGAAAGACAAGAATTTACTATGAATGAAGTCAAGTCACTACCATGGTAATATTGATTATTCATTTTCAGCAATAAAATTCTTTACAGCCGCCACAGCCTCCTCCAAACTACTCGCCTGAATATGAACTTGTTTGTTTTTTGCATAATGTGCTAGTGTATGCTCGTACAAAGGATCATAGTAATATTCTAATAAAAGGGCGATTGCCTCAGGATAGTTTTTCTCTACTAGATCTTGACTTATTTTTTTAGCAATCGGTAAATGAATATGCTTCTTGATTCTTTGAAAAGCTGCATTGACTTCAGCCTGATATTTTTCTGGCTGATAGTCCTGTAAAATATTCTCCACCCTTTTTTCCAAAGGCAAATGAATGAAAAGTTGCGTACTGGCTTCTTTTCTTTCAAATAAAGCCTGTGGCAAACATACTTTGCCGATGCGACGACTTTCACCTTCTAAAAGCCAAAAAGAACTCTCTTTATAGTCATATAATTTTTTTACCAGCAAAGAATCAAAAGCTCTTTGATTATTGGAAACTAATCCTACTTCGCCAAATACCGAGCCACGATGATTGGCCATCGCTTCTAAGTCTAAAACTGGATAGTTCTGGTCTTTTAAATGTTTTAAAAGCAGCGTTTTCCCACTACCGGTATAACCATTTAAGACATACATTCTTTTAGCAAAAGATTCAGCAGCCAGTTGTTTTACTGTCCACTTACGGTAGGAACGAATACCTCCCGCTAATCTCAAAACCTTCATTCCCATCAGATCAACAACTGTCGCGGCAATTTTACTACGCATTCCACCGCGTGAGCAATAAACAATCGGCGCTTTTTCTAATTGTTGAAAAGTTGCAATAAATTGAGGTAACTTAGCTGAAAATATTTCCAGACCTTTATTTTTGGCAGCTTCGATACTCACTTGTTTATAAAGGGTACCAACCTCAGCATGTTCTTCATTGGTAAATAAGGGAATATTAATACTTCCCGGCATACGAAATTCTGCAAACTCTTTAGGAGAGCGTACATCGACTAAAGTGATCAAATTTTTCTCTTGCTTTTTTAATAAATCTGATAATGCTATATCTCTAAACACGATTTCACGTCCTGAATAATAAATTTTCTTGATCAATTTCTGAGTAAGTAGTGTGAATAACCCACAGAGATAATAATAATGATTATAACTAGTCTTGGCAAGAGTCAACTCTACTGTATAAAAATTATTATTTAGTCAGCTTGACTTTACTGTACTTCATTTGATTTCTTCCATTTTCTGATTTTCGTCCGAAAAGTTTTAAAAGGTGCCACTGTATTAATATGGATCCATTTCCAGATGGGCCAATTAGCCGGTGTCGATGCTGCCCAACTTCGACCACCCGCTTCAAAAAGCTCGGTATCTGTATAACTTTCAGTTAAAGTAAGGAGTTTTTGGGTCGTTTCTTTAAGTTTTTCTTGTAATTCTTGCAAGTTGTAATTGACATATTGGCTATAAAAGTCTTCATAAAGACCGCCTAGCTTATTCCATTTATAAGCAGGATGTGGCGTTGCTACCGATAAACCTGCTTGCTCTTTTTCTTCCCAAGACAAAATAAGATTCATCCAGCCCAACTGATAGGCAATCATCTGAGCAGGCGTTCGGTCTACGCCTGCTAACAATTTATCTTTGTCTTTTTCTTCAATGGCTGAAAATTCAGCTATAAATAAATCCGAACGTTTTTTTATTTCATCAAGCAATTCTTGTCTGTTCTTATATGCTTGCATAAAGTCGTCTCCTTATTTTCGACTGCGTGTTGCCCAAAATGTGGGGATATTCAACTCGTCTAACCTCCCTATTCCATTCGTATCACTGTAAACATCAATTAGACTTAAGCCGGCTTTTAGTTGCCCGCCGATTTGTTCTTCGATTGAATGCGAAAACTGCACACCATCATTCCCTTTTTCTAATTGTTTCATCTGTTCTACATTTTCTAAAGGGTTGAAAGGAAGGTGATTGACTACTCTCTCTTCTTTCTCATCAACAATATAGTTAATTCCGTTGTCTAAACCTGCTAATAATTCTCCTCCAGTTTTTAAAATGCGAGCCACTTCATTCCAAATGGGTTGTATCTCTTTAAGATAGACATTTGCTACCGGATGGACCACCAAATCAAAGCAATGATCTGCAAAAGGTAAAGGCTGACTAATATCGCCTTGAATTGCATGAATCGAATATCCTTCTCTTTGTGCAACTGCCTTTTCGCTTGCAATTTGTTGAGGAGAAAAATCAATGATCGTTACTTCAGCTCCCAAAGCAGTCAAAATGGGCCCTTGTTGACCGCCACCAGAGGCAAGACCTAAGACTTTTTTATTTTTTAAATTTGCCAGCCATTCTTTGGGGACAGCAACAGTAGGAGTTAAAAACAACTCGAACTGTCCAGCTAGAGCCTTTTGATAGTCTTCATGGCTAAGAGCCTGTCCCCATTGCCAGCCTTCATCGATCCATTTCCCAATAGTGGTTTGGTTCTTTTTTACATAGTCTTCCATTTATTCACTTTCCCTTTCCAAAAACTTTTATCAAGTAAATCCTGATTTGGATATAGTCTACCATAGATCTTTATAAATCTACAAAATTGTCCAGAAAAGCCAGAAACAATGATTCATTCCGATGTAAGACTTTTGTAAGAATTACGACAGAAATTAGAAAGTATTAACGCTTATGCTTGGTCTTGTAGAAATATGAATACACAAGGAGGATTTCCGATGAAAAAGTTATTGATCGGCATTGTTAGTCTTTTGTTAGTCATTTTTGGTGGACTGAAACTGGCCGATGCTATGGTAATGGGAGGAACTGACTATTACGTTCAAGTGACTCAAGCAGGAACAAAAGAAGAAAGTGAAGATGATCAAGGCAATCTTCTAACCTCTTATACCTATGAGCTGCCTGGTTTTAATGAACAAGGAAACAAGAAAGATCTGCAGTTTCGTGCAATTAAAGATCGCCCGTTGATTAAAGGAGCTTTTCTAAAAATCACCTGGAATAAGAACAAGGGCGTTACTTCCTATGAACAAGTGGATCGTAATGATATTCCGACAGCAGCTAAAACAAAATTAGGAGGTAAGTAAAATGGAGAAGGTCGTTGAAGTTAAAGGTATTAAAAAAACGTATGGTAAGAATAAAGATAAGAAAACGCCTGCTTTAAAACAAATTTCTTTTGCAGTAGAAAAAGGTGAATTTATCGGGATCATGGGACCTTCCGGCTCTGGAAAATCAACCCTTTTAAATTTATTAGCTACCCTTGATCGACCTACTGCTGGACAAATTGTTATCAATGGTAAAGATCTTACTCGATTGAAAAAAACGCAGTTAGCCGATTTTCGCGGTAAGGAAATTGGTTTTGTTTTCCAGGAATTTAATCTGTTAGAAAACTTAACTGCCGCTGAAAACATCGCTGTACCGCTTTCTCTTCAAGGAGTAAAAGCTAGAGAAATCAACAAACGAATCTTACAAGTTGCCCATCGTTTATCGATTGGAGCCGTTTTAGATAAATATCCTGCTGAGCTCTCCGGCGGACAGAAACAAAGAGTCGCAGCAGCTCGTGCCTTGATCACCCAGCCAGCCATCTTGCTGGCTGATGAACCTACGGGTGCTCTGGATTCACAAAGTGCACGTGATCTACTGGATATGATGACAGATTTGAACCAGCAAAGTCAACTTTCTATCTTGTTAGTGACACATGATCCTTTTTCTGCCAGTTATTGCCAGCGAATTCTATTTATTAAAGATGGTGTGATCCACCAAGAAGTACAGCGTGACGGGAAATCAAGAGAAAGTTTCCATAAAGAAATTTTATCTATTTTAGGTACATTAGAACAATAAAAGGAGAGCAGAAAAATGCTTATTAAATTATCACTTTCTGGAATCAGAAATCGACTGCGTGACTATCTCGTTTTGTTCTCTGGTCTTGTGATTGCTTCAGGAATCTTTTACATGTTTCAAGCTATGGCCAGTAATAAAGCTTTTTTAAACAGTAATTCCAGTATTTCCATGACCTTTATTATTTTTCAATTAGGTTCTGTTTTACTGGCAATCATTACTTTAGTTTACATTTTATATGCCAATTCTTTTTTAATGAGTATGCGGCAAAAAGATTATGCCATGTTTATGATGTTAGGCGCTAAACAAAGAACAATTGGTCAAATGATTTTTATCGAAACTTTTGCAGTAGGACTTTTAGCTAGTTTGTTAGGATCTCTTGCCGGTATCGGACTGACTAAGATCATTAGTCAGTTATTAATCCAGCAACTAGAAATTCACGTAACTCATTTTGCTATTTTTAATCAAAATGCCCTGTTTGTTACTTTGATTTTTTTCTTGGTATTGTTTTTTGTGGCAGCTTTTGTAAATGCCACATCGATCATGAAAAGACCGATTTTAACTTTATTAAAAACAGATGCGACTCCGACACGGTTTCATCGCAATTCATTTGTCTTATTAATTGAAACTTTACTAGGTATTGCTTTGCTTTTTATCGGTTATTATATGATGGAAAATATTGATAAATTCGCTCTGATTGCTTTAATTGTCGCTCTTGTGACGATCACATCAGGCACTTATTTGGTTTTTAATTCAGTGATGATTTTTTTACTGAATTTATTGAAGCATTCAAAGTCGTTTTCACTGAAAAAACTAAATAACTTTACTTTGTCACAGTTAAGTTTCCGTATGCAAAACTACACCCGTATGCTCTCAATGGTAACCATGATCTTGGCTTTAGCCTTGGGCGCTTTGACGGTTGGTTTAGGCTTTCGCAATCAGATCCCTAAAATGACCGAACAGTTTTCTCCTTATGATCTGGTTTTAAACAATGCTCAAGAGGTTGATCAAAAACAAGTCACTGCTTTAAAACCCGTTTTGGATACTTCTTATCATATGAAAGAAAATCAGGATACGATTTATTTTGAGCGCAGTCAGTTTGACAAAAATCCCTTGAAAGTAACTTACAATAGCGACATGAATACTCGTCACCAAGGCACATACTCAGGTAAAGAATTAGCTGCTGATGTAAGAAAAACCGATGAATTGCGCAATTTACTTTTGCCGATACAGCGCAGTAAAAATTTAGAAATACTCTCAGCTGAAAAATTCGCTCAGACAAATGGAACAGAAAGTACGCTACAGCTCTTACAAGTTGTTGATTTCATGACACAAAAAAAAGCTATCCACAAATTAGCAGCAGCTAATGTCAAGCGTAATCCGTCACTAAAAAAAGAAACTTTTTTATTACAGCAAAAATATGATGCCTATACAATTTACAATGAAATGTTTTCCGGTTTTGAATTTATGGGCTTCTTTTTAGGCATAGCCTTTTTGACCATGCTGGCCAGCTGCCTGATGTTCAAGATATTATCGGGAGCCACAAGCGATGTCAGTCGTTATGAGATATTAAATAAAATCGGTACACCCGCCAAATTACTAGAAATTTCACTCCGCAAAGAAATTGCTGTTTTATTCTTAGCTCCGGGAATTTTAGGTGTTATTCATGTACTATATGGCTTGAAGATGTTTGTACCACTATTGGATGATCCTTATCATCAGATCTGGGTTCCCTTTCTGATTTTCTTTGTTCTTTATCTGATTTATTATCTATTAACAGTATGGCTGTATAGCGAAATTGTGTTAAAAAAAGCAAGCAGTTAATAATACTTTTACACTAGAAATATAAAAGACAGAGGCTGGGACATATTTTCCAAGGACAATAAATCTCCGAACTTTTTAGGATTGCTGCTGCGGTCCAGTTGGCCCTCGTCGCAAAAGACGAAATTTGATAGATCGTAGTGTCAATTTTTCGTGAATTATTGTTGGAAAATAATTATGTTCCAGTCTCGCCTTTTATCATTCTTCGACTTGATCTTTAACAGCTGTATGATTTAATAATAAATTCAAAATGACTGCCACAAAACTGCCGACTACCATACCATTACTCAAAATGGTCTGTAATTGTGCTGGTAAAAATTGCAGTAAAGTCGGCTGAGTCGTAACACCCAAACCTAAACCAATTGAGATTGCCATAATCAAAAGATTCTTGTTATTCATTTCAACTGAAGACAACATTTTGATCCCTTGAGCACCGACCATGCCAAACATTACCAGCATTGCTCCTCCTAAAACGGGAGTAGGAATCAAAGTTGCGACTGCCCCAAATTTAGGAATTAAACCTAAAACCATCAAAAGTCCTGCCGAATAATAAACCGGACGCAAAGTCTTAATTCCTGAAAGTTGGACGATTCCAACGTTTTGTGAAAAGGTTGAATAAGGAAAAGTATTAAAAATCCCTCCCAAGATTGCTGCAATTCCTTCCGAACGATAGCCTCGTTTCAAATCATCACTTGATAAATCTTGTCCTGTGATATCCGCTAAAGCAAAATAAACCCCAGTTGATTCGATCATACAGGTAATCGCTGCTAAGATCATAGTCGCAATCGAGGACCATTCAAATTTGGGT
>DATGVB010000177.1:0-13728 GCA_035300805.1 Tetragenococcus sp.
ATCCACACCAGCCGCATCTGCAGTTCGCATGATAGCTCCTAAATTATGTGGATCCTCCAACCCCGCCAAAATCAAAAAGAACGGCTCGCTGTTACTTTTTTGCAAAAGTTCATTTAAACTCAAATAAGTGTAAGGGGTAACTGCTAAAACACATCCTTGATGGACCCCCTTATTACTCAATTGATCTAACTTTTGTTTGGGTACCCATTTCACAGGAACTGATTGCTCTTTAGCTAGTTTTTTTAAATTCTCAACTTTATTTCCACCTGTATTTTCTAATAAAAACAATTTATTCCCTTTTGATTCACCCAATGCTTCTTGGACTGCATGAAATCCAAAAACAAAATTATTTTCTGTTTCAGAGCGTTGCTTCTTTTTCACCATTCTAATCACCTTCTTAAAAATTGGAAAAAAGGAAGGGATCCTCCCTTCCTTTTAAAATTATCTAACACTTATTTTCTCACTTTCATCATAGCATTTTTTGTCATTTTTTTCTATCTTTTAACTAAATCAGCCAATAAATCCGCAAATTTTTCATCATCATTAAATGGCCGAATATATTCAAAAACTTTCCCGCCATTCTCCATAAAATAAGCCTTATTTTCAATCTCGATTTCTACCAGAGTTTCTAGACAGTCGGCCACAAAACCGGGCGTCACCACCATGATTTTTTTAACTCCCCGGTGCGGTAAATTTTTCATTATTACATCTGTTGCTGGTTTTAGCCACTCTTTAGAGCCAAACCTTGATTGAAAAGTTTGGTAAAATGGAATATCCCCAATTTTTTGCATAATAGTTTCTGTCGTACGAAGACACTCCTTAGCGTAAGGATCGCCATCTTCCTGATACGAAAGGGGAATACCATGATAAGAAAACAACAGTGCATCTACGGGTGTTTTGTTTAGCTGTTTTTTAATTTTATCTGCATAATAAGAAATATAGGCTGGATGATCACAAAAAGAGTGCACAAAATGCAAGTCGATAATCTTATCACTTTTAATAAAAAACCGCATCACTTCATCAAATATAGAGCCTACTGTTGTCCCAGAATACTGCGGATATAAAGGGATAACAGTTAAATTATCTATTCCTTGTGCCAACAGTTGGTTCAATGTTTCAAAAATTCGCGGATGACTATATGACATAGCGATCTCAACGACAATCCCAGGTAAACGTTCTTGCAAAAAAGCTTGTTGTTTCTTTGCATATATTAGTAATGGCGAGCCATCTTTTCTCCAAATGGACTGATATAACTTAGCTGATTTTTGTGGACGTTCTGGTAAAACTAGCATATGTAAAATCGGTTGCCATAAAATATCAGGTGTCTTGATCACGCGTGGGTCAGATAAAAATATTCGTAAGTATGCTTTTACATCTTTTTTTATTGGTGTCTTAGGTGTCCCCAGATTCACTAGCATAACTGCTTTTTTAGACATAAGATAAACTAAGCCTCCATATGAAAATTAATTATTTAACTATCTTAGTCTAAACCTGCTATTAACCATTAGCTTCTACTTACGTTTTTTAGAACCTTTTGCAAAATGATCTTTTTTCAGTAAAACAGCAAGCAACTAAGAATTTTTTATCAATTCAATTTTTTGAATACACCATCTGACCACTTCTTCAAGACGTTGAGTTTGTTGAGACAAATGTAAATAACCCATCAAACTTTCAAAACCAGTTGAATAACGATAAGTACGAATATCTGTATTTTTAGCACTCGTATGACTCTTACTATTGCGCCCACGACGATAATAATTTTCTTCTTCTTTAGTCAATAGATTTTCTTCTAACATACTTTGAACTAAAAAAGCTTGTGCTTTAGCTGAAACATAGTGTGTCGCAATGCGGTGAAGTTGATTAGGGCGTGTATAACCACTGGCCAGTAAGTAATCACGGATATAAACTTCATAAATTGCATCTCCAACATAAGCCAGTGCCAAACCATTTAACTGTTTATAATCAATCATTGTCTTTTCCATCTCGTTCCCTGTGGCGTATCTTCTAAGATAATTCCTTGTCCTTTGAGTAAATCACGAATCTCATCACTACGAGCAAAATCCTTATTTTTACGTGCTACATTGCGCTCACTGATCATTTGATCCACTTCTTCATCTAATAGATTATTTTCAAAATTAACACCAAAAATTTCTAACCAGTCAGTAAATTGATTTAAGGCTGACGTTAAAACGGTACGAGAAACTTGCTTTTTTGTGCCATAACGATTTAACCATTTTGCCAGATCATAAACCACAGTGATACCATTAGCTACATTAAAGTCATCATCCATTACCGAGGTAAAACTTTCTTTTAATCTGCCAATTTCTCGTATTCTACTTTTATCATCGGCCAATTGGTGCTCTGCATCTTTCAATCGAAATTGAGCATTTCCATAAGTATTACGTAAATGCTGTAAGTTACTTGCTGCTTCATCTAAGTTTTTTTGACTATAGCGCAGTGGACGACGGTATTGGGTAGTTGACAGGAAAAAGCGAACGACTTGGGGATCGCGCTCTTTTACAATATCATGCACGGTAACAAAATTACCTAGGGATTTACTCATCTTTTCATCTTCATTACCAATGGTTACATAACCATTATGCATCCAGTAATTAACGAAGGGATGTCCCGTCTTTGCTTCACTTTGAGCAATTTCATTTTCATGATGAGGAAACTCTAAATCTTGTCCTCCCCCATGAATATCTAGGGTTTCCCCCAGTAATTTTGTGGACATTACCGAACACTCGATATGCCAGCCCGGACGCCCTTTTCCCCAAGGTGAAGGCCAAGAAATTTCATCTTTTTTAGCATTTTTCCATAAAGCAAAATCAAGTGGGTCTTCTTTACGTTCTTGCTCTTTTCCCGTTCTTTGACTAGCCCCGATCTCTAATTCATCAATGGACTGATCACTTAGGTGACCATAGTTTTTAAATTTACGCGTACGATAATAGACATCACCATCTATCACATAAGCATAATCTTTATCGATCAGAGACTGTACAAAGTCAATAATATCAGACATATAATCAACTACTCGCGGATGATGACTAGCAGGTTTAATATTTAAGGCTTTTGTGTCTTCTTCAAACGCTGTGATATATCGATCAGCTACTTCCTTAGCAGAGACTCCTAACTCATGTGAACGGCGGATAATCTTATCATCAACATCGGTAAAATTAGATACATAGTTGACTATATAACCACGATATTCAAAATAGCGACGTATCGTATCAAAAGCGACTGCAGAACGACCATTACCAATATGAATATAGTTATAAACAGTCGGACCGCAGACGTACATACGAACTTTTCCTTTTTCAATGGATTTAAACTCTTCTTTTTTTCTAGTTAACGTATTATAGATTTTAATCATTTTTTCATGCCTCCTTGTGAAAACAAAAACGTCTTTCAAGTAGGAAAAACCTATTTGAAAGACGTTGATTTAACGTGGTTCCACTTTCATTTGCAAAAATCTGCCTTAAAAAGCCTAACGTGCTTTTAACGTCTTTAGTTTTGACTAAAGCCACTCCCAGCTGCATTTCCACTAATCTTTTATGGCCTACTTTCAACTACGTCAGACCTCTCTGTAAAAAAAGAAAAATGTACTTCGTCTGTTCCTAGTGTTTATAAAACTTTATTTAAATGAGCCAAGGCTTTTTCTCTACCCAATAATTCTACTGTATCAGGTAATTCTGGGCCATGCATTACTCCTGAAACAGCAATACGAATAGGCATATATAAATTTTTACCTTTAGCGCCAGTTTCTTTTTGAACCGCCTTAATAGCCGTTTTAACGCTTGTAGCGTCTACATTATCCATCTGTTCCAATTGAACCTTAAATGCCTGCAAAACAGCAGGAACACTTTTTCCACTTAAAATTTCTTTAGCCTTTTCATCTAAAGTAGGATGATCTTCAAAAAATATAGCTGTTAAATCGACAATTTGAGCTGCATAGCTCATTTGTGATTGATATAAAGCTACCAGTTTTTTAACCCAGTCCATTTCTTGGCCAGATAAATCTTTTGTGAGTCGACCAGCTTTTTGTAAATAAGGCAAACACATTTCAACTAGCTCATCGATGTTTAGCTGCTTGATATAGTGATTACCGATCCATTCTAATTTTTTTGCATCGAAGGACGCAGGCGATTTACTCAAACGATTGGCTTCAAACATTTTAATAATTTCATCGCGCGAGAAAATTTCTTCTTCCCCTTTAGGTGACCAGCCCAATAAAGCAATAAAATTTAACATCGCTTCTGGTAGATAACCTAGTTCACGATATTGTTCAATAAATTGAAGAACTGATTCATCACGTTTACTTAATTTTTTCCCTGTGTCTGCATTAATGATCAAAGTCATATGACCAAATTTTGGTGGCTTCCAGCCAAATGCTTCATAAATCATTAGTTGTTTCGGTGTGTTAGCAATATGGTCGTCACCACGTAAGACGTGCGTTATTTTCATCAAATAGTCATCTACAACAACAGCAAAATTATAAGTTGGCATGCCATCTTTTTTCTGAATAATAAAATCGCCGCCAATATTATCAGAATCAAAGGTAATATCTCCTTTGACCATATCTTTAAAGTGATATTCACGATTTTTAGGTACGCGGAAACGAATCACAGGTACTAAACCATTTGCTTCTTTTTCAGCTTGCTCAGCCGGTGTTAAATCAGCACATCTACCACTGTAATGAGGAATTTCCCCACGAGCTTTCTGAGCATCGCGTTCTGCTGTTAACTCTTCTTCGGTACAATAACACTTATAAGCTAAATTACTAGCTAGTAATTGATCAATTAGCGGCTGATAGATTTCCTTACGTTCAGACTGACGATAAGGACCTACATCTCCTGGTTTATCAGGAGATTCATCCCAATCAATATTTAACCATTTCAAATTATCTAATTGACTTTTTTCACCATCTGCAATATTGCGTTTTTGATCTGTATCCTCAATTCGAATAATAAAGTCGCCGCCTAAATGACGAGCATAAAAATAGTTAAACAAAGCTGTTCGCGCATTGCCAATATGTAGATGCCCTGTTGGACTTGGCGCATACCTTACACGTACTTTTGTCATTTTATCTTCCTCTTTCCCATAATTTTAGCTCCTTGGCTAAATTTTACCTTTTAAAAACAAATTAGTAAAGTCTTGCTTTGATCAAGAACAATTATTTCGTTTCTTTCTTGTCAGTATTATCAATTCCTCGCGTTGAATGTGCTGGTTTGGCAAAAATCATACGTCCAGCTGCTGTTTGCAAAGCACTGGTTACCACTACTTGAAGACGTTCATTCATATAGTGCGTTCCTTCTTCAACAACAACCATCGTCCCATCATCTAGATAAGCCACTCCTTGTTGTCTTTCTGTACCTGCTTTAACAATTAAAACTTCCATGGTTTCACCTGGAATTACCACTGGTTTGACCGAATTAGCCAATTCGTTAATATTTAGTACAGGTACATTTTGAAATTCAGCAACCTTATTCAAATTATAGTCATTAGTAACAACGATCCCATCTAATAATTTTGCCAATTTTAAAAGTTTACTATCAACTTCTGAGATATCTTCAAAATCTCCATCATACATTTCAACTGAGATTCCGTCCTCTTTCTGCAAGGCATTTAAAATATCTAACCCCCGACGTCCACGCACACGTTTTAAGCTATCTCCTGAATCAGCAATATATTGTAATTCATATAAAACAAAATTAGGAATCAATAAAGTTCCTTCAATGAATCCTGTCTGGGCAATATCATAAATTCGTCCATCAATAATAACGCTCGTATCTAAAATTTTATACTGGTGAAAATGATCGGCTACTTTGCGTTCTAACAATTGCTGAGCAGGCTGCTCACTTTTTTTACTTTTGGGCGTAAATAGTTTCTTCCACTCATCAATCCGTGTAACTCCGATCTGAAAACCCAGATAACCTAATAAAATCATCAGAAACATTGGAACTAGACTATTTACAAAAGGAATTTTCCAATTATAAAAAGGAATGGAGACAATTACTCCAATAATAAGTCCTAAAATTGCTCCAATAGCTCCAAATAATAGATAAGTTAAGCTAAAACCACTGATCCATTTTTCTAAATGTTTTAATCCGCGAACAATCGTATTGACTACCAATAAAGAAAATAAATAAAAAATAAGTGCTCCAAGCAAACTATTGATTCCATGATTATTCAGCCAAGTATTCTGCCCTTGACCAATAGCTGTCCAAGCTAGTGGCAATAACGAAATACCTAAACTAGCACCCGCTAAAACCATTAAAACAGTTATCACATGTTTTTGCATATTCACCCCTCCATATTAATAAATTTTAATGAAAAACTTTTTTAAGTGCTTCAGCTAAAGTTGCTACTCCAATAACCTCAATACCCTCAGGTGCCTGCCAACCGACTAGATTATTCTTAGGTAAATAAACTTTCTTGAAGCCCAATTTTTGAATCTCGTTAACCCTTTGTTCGATAGCACTTACCCGACGAATTTCGCCTGTCAGGCCAATTTCACCAATAAAACATTCAGTTGCTTGGGTACCTTTTTCCTTATAACTAGAAGCAATGCTCATTGCAATAGCTAAATCGATGGCTGGCTCATTCAGCTTCACTCCTCCAGCTGCTTTCAAATAAGCATCTTGATTTTGCAACAATAACCCTGCTCGTTTTTCTAAAACCGCCATAATTAATGAAACACGATTAAAATCTAATCCGGTAGTAGTACGTTTGGCATTACCAAACATGGTTGGTGAAACGAGTGCCTGAATTTCAACTAAAATAGGCCTTGTTCCTTCCATAGTCACTACTATTGCAGAGCCGCTTGCACCTTCCAAACGTTCTTCTAAAAAAACCTGAGACGGATTAGCTACTTCATTTAGACCTTGTTCTTTCATTTCAAAGATACCAATTTCATTGGTTGAACCAAAACGATTTTTTACTGCTCTTAAAATACGGAAACTTTGATATTTATCTCCTTCAAAATATAGTACAGTATCCACCATATGTTCTAACATCCGCGGACCGGCAATCGCGCCTTCTTTGGTTACGTGTCCTACAATAAAAATTGCGATCCCATTCGATTTGGCAATTTTAAGTAATTCTGCGGTTGTTTCTCTGACTTGGCTGACACTACCGGCTACACTAGTTATCTCTGGCTGGGTCATTGTTTGAATCGAGTCGATGATCACATAATCAGGTTGTAAATTTTCAATTATTCGGCTGATCTCCTGCATATCAGTTTCGGTAAATAAGTAAAATTCTGTATCTGCTGCTCCTAGACGCTGGGCACGCATTTTGATCTGCTCAGCACTTTCTTCTCCTGAAACATAAAGAACCTTACCACCCGTTTGGGCTAACTGCTGAGAGACTTGTAGTAACAAGGTGGATTTTCCGATACCTGGATCTCCTCCTAATAGCACCATTGAACCCGGAACAACGCCTCCGCCTAAAACACGATTAAGTTCAGCCAAATTCGTTTTTACTCTTAATTCTTTTTTAGGTACAACGTCTTTTAATAGCATTGGTTTCATCTTTACGCCAGTTAAAGTTGTCCGTGTTCTGCGATCACTGGCAGTTTCGATTTTTTCTTCAACCATCGAATTCCAACTATTACAATTAGGACACTTACCTAAATAACGCGGCGATATATAACCACAATGCTGACACTCAAATTGAGTCTTTGCCTTTTTTGCCATAGCACCCCTTCTTTACTACTTTTCTAGATCAGACGAGCCCAGCCCGCCCGTACGTTTTTGTTCTGTCTTGTCATTATCAGCTTTTAAAAAAGGCAAGAAAATTCCTTGTCCAATTCGTTCTCCCTTTTTAATTTTCACATCACGAATCCCAAAATTAGTAAATTGAAACATGATGTGGCCTTCATTGTCTGCATTATTATAATAGTCGCTGTCAATCACACCAATCCCATTAGAAACTAATAAAAAACGTTTTAAAGGATTACTGGAACGATTGGCTAGTTGTAAAAATTCATCTTCACCCATGTAAGCCTTGATTCCAGTAGGCACCAGGACAGGTTTGATTTTTTTCTCAGTTTCTGTATCACTGATCATACGTGAAAAAAATTGTTTCCAAAGACTAGGAATAACAACTTCTGCTGCTGCTTCAAAATCATACCCTGCCGATTGATGAGTTGCTCTTTTCGGCAAATGTATTTTTTTATCTAAATAGTCACTAACGACTTCAAATCCTCTTGTTTTCATTTGAACCTCCACTCTTAATTATTCTATTTTAACATAATTGACTTAAAAAAATGAGTAGATTTACATTTCCTAAAATTTTCTCAATATTTTCTGCAATAATTTTACCAGCCTTGACCACTTATGTCATAGTTATCCAGTTTTCCAGCTTTAAATTCATCAAAAGTCGCTTCGATCATGTCTAAAGCTTGGTTCAGAAGCTGATCAGAAATTATCAGTGGTGGCTGGAAGCGCAATACACTTTCACCCACTGTGATCATAACTACTCCTTTTTCAAATAAACGATTGCAGATGCGCAAAGCCCCTTGACCATCTTTTTCCTTAGTAGTTTTATCTTTGACAATATCAATTCCTAAAGATAAAGCGATCCCACGGATATCACCTACAAAAGGATAACGAGTTTGCCATGACAGCATTCTTTTTTTTGCTAAATTTCCCTTTCTTTGACTTTCAGCAAGTAAATTTTCTTCTTCAAGCATCTTCAAAGTCGCTAACGAAGCAGCACAACATACCGGATTGGCTGCGGTAGTAAAAGTATTGGCAGGAGAAGGCAGACTGTCCATAATTTCTGCTTTTCCCACAAGGGCTGACAAAGGCATTCCACTAGCCAGTGATTTACCGTAAACAACTAGATCAGGCTCTATTTCAAAATGTTCTGCAGAACACCACTTAGCTGTGCGCCCCAACCCTTGCTGGACATCATCTACTGCAAATAAGATGCCATTTTCATGACAAAGGTTATATAAAGCCTTAAAATAACCCGGAACTGGTTCTAACAGTCCCGCATCACCCTGCAAGGTTTCCACTACCACACAAGCAACCTCTTCAGCAGGCAAATAGGTTTTTAACATTTGTTTAAAGGGGGCCAAATAGCCTGCAAGTGTCTCCGGATCTTTTTTACCATATAAACCTCGATAGTTGTCAGGAAAAGGGATATGAGCCATGCCACCTACAAAAGGTCCCATTTTGGCTTTCATTCGAGGATTCATGGCAGACATGGAAATAGCTCCATAAGTAGTTCCATGATAAGAATTTTCAAAAGTAACGATATAAGGACGACCTGTATAGGCACGAGCAAATTTTATCAAGGCATCATTCGCATCCGAACCACTTAAGCCAAACGTTACCTTTTTAGCAAAATTTCCAGGTGTTAATTGACAGATTCTTTCTGCTAGTTCAATTTCTGGTTCATGAAACATGTAAGATGGCATATAGTGGATCATTTTAGTTGCCTGTTGCTGAATGGCCTCTACAACCTTAACTGGTGTATGGCCAACATTTAAAGAACTCGCACTCGCCAGTAAATCAATGTATTCTTTTTCATTAATGTCCACTAAAGTAGCTCCATGCGCATGATCGATCAATAAAGGATAATAAAACACTCGTCCTGCCTTAGCAAAATAGTTATCATCTTTAGCCATTAATTCATCAAACTTCGACATTTTTTCTCCTTTACTTATAATTAGTTAATTTTAGCTTCAAAGTAACACCGCCTTGTTAGTGTGTCAATATTTAAAAAGTTTATTTAGCAATCTTTTTCTTTATTTTTTATTAAAATAATGACGAAATTTCAATTTGCTAGTACAATAGTAGTTAATAAAATAAAGTGGAGTTATTTATGAATATAATCAGACAAGAACCAAAAAGAATTGTCGTAAAAGTTGGTACAAGTACTTTGATTCATCCTAACGGAGATATCAATCTTACAAGTATTGATGAATTAGCACTGACTTTGACCGACCTGCAAAATAGAGGAAAAGAAGTTATTTTAGTTTCGTCTGGAGCTATTGGAGTTGGTTTAAACACACTGAACTTATTTCAACGACCTACCTCTATTCCCGCCCAACAAGCAGTAGCTGCAGTAGGACAAACTGAATTAATAGGTATTTACAGTCAACGCTTTCAAACTTATAATCAGAAAACGGCACAAGTTTTAATGACCCGCGATATTGTTGACTATCCTCAAAGCCGTTTCAACGTGGTCAATACTTTAGAAGAGTTGTTAAATATGAAAATCATTCCGATCATCAATGAAAATGATACAGTTGCCATTGACGAACTGGATCATTTGACCAAATTTGGTGATAATGATCAACTTTCTGCTATTGTAAGTAATCTGACACACTCGGAATTACTCATCATGCTTTCTGATGTCGATGGTTTTTATTCAGATAATCCTATGAAAAACAAGCAGGCTAAGCTTCATCGACACATCACTCAAATCGATGGAACGATCTTTTTACAAGCTAAAGGAAGTGGTAGTCAGTGGGGAACAGGTGGAATGACAAGTAAGTTAAAAGCTGCTAAACAAGTTCTTAAGACTGATGGAGCTATGGTTTTAGCCAATGGAAAGCATCCACATATAATTTCTGATATCGTAAAGGGCAAAGAAATCGGTACACTTTTTAAGGAGGTATCTTCATGACAGATTTACAAATACTAGGTCAACAGGCAAAAACCGCTGCGAGTCAAATGGCACTTTTAAACACGAAGACAAAAAATCAATTATTAGAAAAAATGGCTGAAACTTTAGAACTTCATACAGAAGATATTTTACAGGCAAATCAGCTTGATTTAAATCAAGCCAAAGAAAATGAAATCAGTGAAGTTTTACAAAATCGATTACAGTTAACTGAAAAAAAAATCAAAGAGATGACAAATGGGATTCGCTTAGTTGCACATGAAAAAGATCCCATTGGACAAATTGATAAAACCTGGGAAAATGAAGATGGTCTGATTATTTCACAAAAAAGAGTTCCTTTAGGAGTCATTGGAGTCATCTACGAATCACGTCCGAATGTTACGACAGATGTAGCTACTCTTTGCTTTAAAGCAGGTAATGCTGTAATTTTACGCGGCGGTAAAGAAAGCTTTCACTCCAATCAATTACTAGTCAGCTTATTACAAGAAACTTTAGAAAATAATTATCTGTCTCCTTTTATTATTCAGTTCGTAGATGATACAAGTCGCAAAAGCGCTGATGAGTTAATGCAGTTAACTGAATATCTAGATGTACTGATTCCACGTGGTGGAAACAACTTGATCCAGCATGTCAAAGAACATGCCAAAGTACCCGTTATTGAAACAGGCACTGGCAACAATCATGTTTATATTGATAAAGCAGCTCAGATCAATATGGCTGCAGATATCTTAGTGAACGCAAAAGTCCAAAACCCTTCTGTCTGCAACGCCTGTGAGACTCTTTTGATCCATAAAGAAGTGGCTGCTTTTTTCCTGCCTGTCTTAGAAGAACGACTACAGACTGCTGGTGTTGCGTTGCATGCTGACGAGCGGGCAATGGATTATTTAACCACGGCAATTCCTGCAACACAAGAAGACTGGTCGACTGAATACTTAGATTATATTCTAGCTGTAAAAGTGGTCGATTCACTTGAAGATGCTATCAGCCATATCAACCGTTACAATACCAAACACTCTGAAACAATTGTTACAGATAATTACTTTGCCGCACAAAAATTCTTAAATGAAGTGGATGCTGCAGCTGTTTACGTCAATGCTTCTACCCGTTTTACTGATGGCTTTGTCTTTGGTTTTGGCGCAGAAGTAGGTATCTCCACACAAAAATTACACGCTAGAGGACCTATGGGACTGCTTGCTTTAACATCCACCAAGTACGTTATTTGTGGTAATGGACAAATTAGAGAATAACTATTTTCTATTAAAACTTATAAAGGGTGTGAATGAAAATGAAAAAGCTAACTTTGATTAATTATTTCTTCGCACTTTTAACTCTGCTTATCGTTTGGTTCCCGACTACTCGATTATTCATGATTGGTTTTAAAGCAGGCGATGTTATCGTCATCGGTATTTCTTTGATGCTATTTTTAAGTTCCTGCTTTACCTATAAACGTTCTTTAAAAAAAGTAGACTTAATTCCTTTATTTATTAGTTTTAGTCCCTTAGTTTTTTTCCTTTTTACTTTGGGACTCGTCTATTTTAGACTCATACCACCTGCACCGTAAAAATTTCTTGTTAAACAACAAAATAATACTTGAGACGGATGGAAAAACTCCTGTTCTTTGCTATCCTTAAAGAGGAAAATGTGGGAGGAATAAGATTATGAGAAACCGATCAAATTTAAGTAATATTTTTTTGATAATTATAGGATTAGTTTTAGCTAGTATGCTGCTTAAAGTACTTTTATCCATTACAGGAGGAATTTTATACTTAGTATTTAAATTTGCTGTTCCTCTACTGATCATTATCGGAATTGTTTATGGCTTGTCCCATACTAATAAAGGGCATTAGCCAGCATCACAAAAAAGACTGGAAACTTAATTATTAAGTTTCCAGTCTTTTTTAGCCTAAGGCAACATCTAAAATCATCATAATAAGAAAACCTAGCATTGTTCCAAATACACCAAAGTGTCTTCTAGTTGGTTCAGTGAGTTGAGCCTCGGGAATTAGCTCTTCTACAACTACATAAATCATCGCGCCCGCAGCAAATGATAAAGCATACGGTAAAAGAACTGTTACACGTGATACCAGTAAGGCTCCTAACAATCCGGCAATGGGTTCAACAATCCCGGAAGCTTGGCCATAAAAGAAAGCTTTAAAACGACTCATTCCTTCTTGTTGCAAGGGAATCGAGACGGCAGCTCCTTCAGGAAAGTTTTGAATACCAATTCCAAGTGCCACTGAAATAGCGGCTAAAACAGCAGCTGTAGGGTTCTCAGTATCGGCCGCTGCTCCAAAGGCAACACCGACTGCCAGCCCTTCTGGAATATTATGTAGGGTAATTGAAAAGACCAATAATACCGTACGCTTTAAATGACTAGGTAGTCCTTCCTTTTCTTCTTTTGGACCAAAATGCATATGAGGTAAGGTTTTATCTGCTATATAGAGAAAAACTCCTCCTGCAGGAAAACCAATGCCTGCCACTAGCCAAGGAATAATATCATTTTCAGCTGCTCGTTCAATCGCCGGATCTAATAAAGACCAGAAACTGGCAGCAATCATCACACCAGAAGCAAAGCCTAACATTGTACTTAAAACATTACGGTTGATCGTTTTAAAAAAGAATACAAGTGCAGCTCCTAAAGCCGTCATGAGATAAGTAAATGCTGTTCCTACAAGTGCTTGTTGCCAAGGGTCAAGACTTACGATCCAATCTACCATAAACTCTCCTTAAATTATAAATGATTATTGTTTTCTCTATCATATCAATACTAATATAGTAAATACAAGAAGAGTTAGAAAATAATTGAGCTTGAAACCCTCTTGTTTCCTAGTTATAATGAGCAGAGGTCTAAGAGACTAAAATAAAAAAAGCGAGGAAAGCTATTGATTACTGTAAATAATGTAAGCTTGCATTTTTCTGACCGTAAGCTTTTTGACAATGTCACGTTAAAATTCACTCAAGAAAATTGTTATGGTTTAATTGGTGCAAATGGTGCCGGAAAATCGACTTTTTTGAAGATCCTATCAGGTGAAATCGAACCTTCAACTGGGACAATTACGATGGAAGCAGGCCAAAGGATGGCTGTTTTAA
>DATGVB010000178.1:0-12300 GCA_035300805.1 Tetragenococcus sp.
CACAGGGTGAAACACTTTATGAACATCAGGCTGACCCGCAGCGGATCTACTCAAAACAGACCGCTTCGATCATGAATGATCTTATGCGCAGTGTTATTGATCGAGCCTATACTTCTCCCTTTAAAGCAACGGTTTCCGGACTTAGTCCTAATTTGGCTAATGCTGACTGGGTCGGAAAAACAGGTACGACTGACGACTATAAAGATTCTTGGCTGGTTGTTTCAACACCTAAAGTCACTTTGGGTAGCTGGTCAGGAAGAGATGATAACAAAGCCACTGATAAAGATGCCGGGAAACGTTCGGGAACTTATCTAGCCTATATGGCCAGTGCAATTTATGCAGCTGCTCCTGATAGTATGGGGGTAGAGCAAAAATTTTCTTTAGATGACAATGTCAAAAAAGAAAAGGTCAACAAGTTTACTGGAACAAAGCCGGGAAATTCAGTTAGAGTAGACAATACCACTATTACCCCGCCTAAGGAGACAGTTGACTCTTATTGGGCCAAGGGCTCTCCTGGCGATATGCAATTCGAGTTCGGTCTAGGAGGAAGCAGCGCAAACTATAGTGATTATTGGAAAACGGCTCGAACCAGTCAATCTACCAAAAGCAATAACAATGAAGATGATGATGACTAAAAATCATTAATCTGATAAAAAGGCTGCTCACTCAAACAAGTAGTATGGTGTTTGAGCGAGCAGCTTCTTTTTATTTCGTTGAGCCTTTTTCCAAAATATTATAAGGCAGAACGATCGTTTTTTGTTCCACTTCTTCTTTATTCATCAGCTTAGTCAATAAGCGCATTGCAACTGCACCGATATCATACAAAGGTTGAGTCACACTAGTCAAACGCGGACGGGCGACATCAGCCAGTAAAGAATTATTACTGGTGACAATTTCAAAATCAGCTGGAACTTGGATCCCTTTGTCATGTAAACCATCTAAAATGCCGATTGCCAATTCGTCATCTGTTACATAAGCAGCTTTGGCACCACTATTTAAAATACGGTCTACCAAGGATAATCCATTTTTAAAACTATAAGGAGATTCAAAAATCAGTCCTTCATTATAATTTAAGCCATTTTCTTTTAATGCCGTCTTATAACCATTCAAACGCTTTTGACCATTGATGGCATCAATTAAAGCACCACTGACAAAGGCAATCTTTTCATTACCGTTTTTAGCCAGTAAGGAAACCGCATCTTGGGCGGCAGCTTCGTAATCAATATTAACACTGCCTACTTGTTCATCTGGATCGATCGAGCCGGCTAAAACAACTGGTGTCTTCGACCTTGAAAACTCTCCGCGAATTTCATCTGTGATGTGATGTCCCATGAAAATTACCCCATCGACTTGTTTAGCCAGCAGATTATTTAAAACTTGGACTTCTTTAGCGCTATCACCATCTGAATTCGCTAGGATAATATTATATTTATACATCGTCGCTACATCATCGATCCCTCTTGCTAGTGAAGCAAAAAACATATTACTGACATCGGGAATGATCACACCGATAGTCGTTGTTTTTTTACTTGCCAAACCACGAGCGACTGCATTTGGTCGGTAATCTAATCGATCAATGACGTCTAAGACTTTTTTGCGTGTTGCCGGTTTCACATTCGGGTTGCCATTAACCACACGTGAGACGGTTGCCATTGATACATTTGCTTCGCGGGCCACATCATAAATAGTAATTGTTTGTTTTTCCATATTTATTTCTCCATTCGCTTTTCATTTTCTGAAAATCTCATTTTCATTTCTTTTAAAGAATATCAAATTTTGAAAAGAGTTGCAACCGTTTTACATTATTTTTTCTGAAAATCTTTTTTTCTTAAATAAATTTTAGGAATTATAGCTTAAAAATGCTAAAATAAAATTATCAGTTTAAGAAAGAAGGTTTATTATGAATCAAGTAAAAATAAACGAATTAAAAACCTGGATGAAAGACCATCAAGTCGATCTAGCTTATGTTACAAATCCCAATACAATTGCCTATTTTTCAGGTTTTAATAGTGATCCTCACGAACGTATTTTAGCTTTATTTATCGCAACTGACAAGGATCCTTTTTTGTTCACTCCTGGTTTAGACGCACAAGGTGCCAAAGATAGTGCTTGGCCCTATGATGTGATCAGCTATTCAGATGAACAAGATCCATGGCAAATAATTGCTGCTGAAATCAAGGAACGTTATGGCAATGCAGCTGTGATTGCTATTGAAAAGGCCGCTTTAAGCCTAGCTCATTTTGAAGCCTTTGCCTCTCATTTCAGCCAAAGTGATTTCAGTCAAAACCTTACTACAATTATTGAACAAATGCAGTTAATTAAAACACCTGCAGAAATTAAGCAGATGAAAGAAGCCGGATCGTGGGCCGATGTTGCCTTTGAGATTGGCTTCAAGGCAATTAAAGCGGGGGTGTCTGAAGCAGAAATCGTAGCTGAAATTGAATACCAGCTTAAACAAAAAGGAGTAGCTAAAATGTCTTTTGACACGGAGGTATTAGCGGGTGCCAAAGCCGCCAATCCCCATGGCAGTCCATCTAGTGATCAAGTACAAGAAAACCATTTTGTCTTATTTGACTTAGGCGTTTTATGGCAGGGCTATTGCAGCGATGCTACTCGAACGGTTGCTTTCAAAGAGCCCACAGATTTTCAAAGAGAAATTTACGCTATTGTTTTAGAAGCCCAGCTTGCCGCCCAAGAAGCTGTTAAACCCGGAATTAAAGCCAGTGAGCTTGATAAAATTGCTCGCGAAGTAATCGAAAATTATGGTTATGGCAAAGCCTTTACCCATCGCCTGGGCCATGGCATTGGTACAACGATCCACGAGTATCCTTCAATAGTTGCTGGCAATGATCTGGTAATTGAAGAAAATATGTGTTTCTCTCTTGAACCGGGAATTTATCTGCCCAATCAAGTAGGCGTACGCATTGAAGACTGTATCTATGTAACCAAAGATGGCTGTGTCCCTTTCACCCATACTTCAAAAGAACTGCGGATTATTGAATAAGACTTATTTCTGTTTTTTATTCGACAAGCTGAGAAAAAATCCCTAATTGACTGTACAGCATCAATTAGGGATTTCTTCTTAATTTTCCTTGTTTAATTACTCTTCAGGATTATTTTTCTCAACTTCATCCTTTAATTCTTCAACCGAGTCATCAAATTTTTCCGGCTTAATTTCATCTTCAGCTGCTTCATCTTTTAACTCTGCTGCATCCTCTTTGGTTTCTTCCACGATATCAGCTGCCTCTTCAGTTGCATCAGTCAGACTATCTTTGATTGAGTCACTCGTATCTTTGGCATTCAATATAATATCTTCAGTAGTATCTTGAACTTCTTCGGTAAAATCCTGCACATTTTCTGCAAAATCTTCTTTTGCATCTGCAGCCTGTTCTTTTACTTCTTCAGTACTTTCTTGTGTTTTCTTTTTAAGCACATCGGCTAAATCACTGGCTTTATGACTAACTTCATCTGCTTTTTCGCGCGCCAGATCAGCCATCTCAGCACTTTTATCTTTACCTAAATCAGCGTAATCAGAAGCTAGATCCAGCGTATCGTCTACTTGTTTAGCGATCCGATCACGTAAGTCTTTACCTGATTCGGGTGCCAGTAATAAAGCCGTAACAGCTGCTGCCGTTCCTCCGATGAAAGCACCTAATAAAAATCCACTATTTTTTCCCATAGAAATCTCCTCCTATTGTTCTGTTGTCTGATTTTTCTTAAAAAACTTCATTGCTGCCTGTCCTACTTTTCCTGCTACGGTCGCCTGTGCTGTCGTTTTTCCTAATGAAGTTAAACGGCTTGCCAGATCTTTGCCTGAAGCATTCAATTCTGAAACACTAGTGCTCAAATCTGCTACAGCCGTAAATAAAGGATCGATCGTTGCTACTTTTTGGTTAACATCTTCAAAAAGTTCGTTACCTTTAGTTAATAGACCTTCAACTTCACGCGATAGTATATCTACATCTTTTGTAACGACTTCAACTGTATTGTTAGCCTCGGTCACTGTTTTTTGTACAGCAGCCATTGTCTTTTCCACTTTGACCAATACCCGTATTAAAAAAATTACTAATACAGCAAATGCAATCGCAGCAATTAAGCCGGCTACTCCTCCTGCTGACATAAAAAAACCCCTTTCTTAAATGAAACAATTTATGTTTTTATCATATCATTTTAAAAAAAATTAGACAAATTTTATTAATAGAGATTGGTTCTCCGGTCAGAAAAAATCGGCAGCTGACTTCTGATTTTTTGTACTTCTTGCTGGTTGATCATGCAACGACTGGTCGTCTCTTGATCTGCTAATCGTAAAAGAACTTCTCCTTTTGGATCAATTACCATTGAGTGACCGCCAAATTGGTTATCGGGATCTTGACCGACCCGATTGACAGCTGCTACAAAAGCCTGGTTTTCAATAGCTCTTGCCTGAAGCAGCTTTTCCCAATGAAGGATCCTTTGGCTTGGCCACTGAGCACAAATCAGGAAAAGATCACTTTTTTGAGCGGCACTTTTTCTTAACCATTCAGGAAAGCGTAAGTCATAGCAGATAAAAGGTGCTGCTGTAAAATCAGCCAGCTGAAACTGTGCCAGGTGATCCCCAGCATGTAAATATTTATCTTCTTCCATCAAGCAAAAAAGATGGGCTTTATCATATGTCGTAATCACTTGCCCTTCTGGATTAAGCACATAGCTGGTATTAAATACTTTATTATTACTTAAGCGGGCGATCGACCCACCAAAAATAAAGACTTGATATTTAATTGCCAAACTGCTGAGAAATTCTTTGGCATTTTTGCCTTCAGGATCAGAAATTTTCGCTAATGATGACAGATCATAAGCCGTATCCCACAATTCCGGCAATAAGACCAGCTCATTGGGCTTTAGATTCGCCTGAGCAAATAACTGACGAATGTGCTGGCGATTTTTTCCGGGATCACCATAAGCAATATCAAACTGTAACAAAACAAGGGATAACTGCGTCATTTTGTGACACTCTCTTTCTCTAAAAAACAGGAATCACTGCTCCTTGAAACTCATCATCAATAAATTTACGTGTGTCTTCTGAAGTCAATACTTCAATCAGAGCCTTAATCGCTTTACTATTTTGATCATCTTTTTTGACAGCCACCAGATTACCATAAGTCTGAGCTGCATCAGAATCTTTATCTTCTGCCAAAAGGGCTTCTTTTTTCACATTGATCCCTGCATCTAAGGCATAGTTGGCATTGATCACAGCCAAGTCTACATCTCCACGTGAACGAGCCACTTGACTGGCTTCTAATTCTTTAATTTCTAAATTTTGAGGATTTTCTTTAATATCAGAGACAGTAGCCGTAATGTCAGCATCATCTTCTAATTTAATCAGATCTGCTTCTTGCAAGAGTAACAAGGCGCGTGCCCCATTGGTTGCATCGTCAGGAATGGCTACGCTAGCCCCATCCTTTACATCCTCTAGCGATTTGGTTTTACCACCATAAATGCCCAGAGGAAGGAAATACAGTTTCTGATTTTCCGCAACTGCTAAATCAGACTTATGCTCTTTGTTATAATTTTCCAGATAAGGTTCATGTTGAAATAAATTGGCATCCAAGTCACCATCTTTTAAAGCTGTATTGGGTAAAACATAGTCATTAAAGGTAGTAATGGAAAGCTTATAACCTTTTTTAGCTAAGGGTTCTTCAATATGTTCGATAATTTCTTCATGCGGGGAAGTCCCTACTCCCAGATTGATCGTCTCAGTTTCTTGTGAATCAGCTTCACTTTCTTGATCAGCTCCACTACCACAAGCACTTAGACTTAACAAAACTATAGCTGCAACACCCAAAAATACTGATTTTCTGAATCCTTTTTTCATTTTTATCGACTCCTTTTATTTTAATAAAAAAAAAGCCCCTTTGTCAAAATTTGACAAAAGGACGAATTACTCGCGGTACCACCTTCATTTGGAAGATCAACTTCCCTTAAGCCATCTCTAAAAGAAATGGTGTTCAAGATAACGACTGAACCCTTCGAATTCATCTACTTATCGATGAATTATCCTCTGAGACCATCTTCATTTTCTTTCTTTTAATCCTTTGCACCCAACAGGATCTCTCTAAAAAAAGTTCGAAAATTACTCTTCTCTTCAACGAATCATTTATTTTATTAAAATTGAGTCTAACTGATTACTACTGGATTGTCAACAAAAATTTTCAGAATTTTTGCTAAACTCCTTTTTAATTAGTCGATAGACTGCAAAAATTAATAACCCGGCCATCAAATATAATAATACATAGACCACAAAAATATTATTCAGTAGCTTAGCTTGCAGCATGGCACTAGGTACGTCGATAACAGCATGTATTAAAATAGCCAGCGGATAAAATCCTAAGTGCTCTTTTTTATTTACCGCAAACCAGACCAGGATCGACAAAGAAATTTGGATCACTAAAGCAGCAAAACGTTCGATCACAGTCAAATAAATATGTGCGACAGGCGTATTTTGTAAATTGACAATTACACTTTGCGGTAATTCTTGAGCTAAAGTGCCGTTAGGATCTTGTAACATCAGACTTAAAATCAGAGAGTTTACCAGAGAAAGAATTCCTACCAGAACCATTTCGATCCCGCCATGACCAAAGCCATAAGCAATACTAGTCGAAAATTTAGGATATTGATGTTTTAACAAATGAAAACCGGCAAAACGAGCTGTTTCTTCAAAAACACCTGCAGCTAGAACGCCATAGAGGACATACAGCCAAGGATAGTGAGCTTTTAATGCAATTGCTCCTGTCGCTGTAGGTTTTAAAACGAGCATATGCAGTTTTTGCTCTAAAACCATAGCAAATAAAACAAAAAAGAAAGCACCGATAAAGATTGGTACGATTTTCATTGCAAATTTCTTTTTTAGCCCAAAGAATACGATTACCAGAATTGCGACTAATAAAGTAATGGCAATTACCATACTTGCAATAGAACTTTTTGCAATCATAGAAATTCTCCCTTTTAAAAAAATAAATCCATTTTATCACATAAAAAGAACATGACTTTAGCATATAGTTTTTACTATCTGAAAATCATGTTCTAACAGCTATTTCTTTTCTGTTTTCAGTTTTTCTCCTGTTTCGATAATAAATTCAGCTAAATCATCTTTAATCTGTGGATGATTTAATCCATACAAAATACTGGTTTTCATAAAGCCAAATTTATCACCCACATCGAAACGCTGTCCTTTGAATTCTCTGGCAAAAACACGTTGCGTTTTATTCAGCACATCAATTGCATCGGTCAACTGAATTTCATTATTGGCGCCTGGTTTTAAATTTTCCAAAATAGAAAAAATCTCCGGCGTTAATAAATAACGGCCAATAATCGCCAAATCACTAGGCGCCTCGGCAGGATCTGGTTTTTCTACAAAATTTTTGACATTATATAAACCAGCCTCAACTTGGCTGTTAGGGTTAATGATCCCGTACTTAGCCGTTTCTTCGTGCGGGACTTTCATCACAGCAATCGTTGCCGCGTGTGTTTTTTCATAGTCATTCATCAATTGTTTGCTTAAAGGAACTTGATCTTTCATCAAATCGTCGCCTAACATTACGACAAAAGGTTCACTACCCACAAAAGCTTTGGCTTGTAAAATTGCATGGCCAAGTCCTTTAGGGTGAGACTGACGAATAAAATGCAGATTTACATCCGTTGTTTCTTCAACCAGCTTGAGTAAGTCCGTCTTGCCTTTTTCTTTTAAATTCATCTCTAATTCTAAATTAGCATCAAAATGATCTTCAATTGGCCGTTTCCCCTTGCCGGTAACGATCAGAATGTCTTCAATTCCTGAATTTAAAGCTTCTTCTACGATAAACTGAATGGTTGGTTTATCCACAATCGGTAACATTTCTTTGGCCATTGCTTTAGTTGCTGGCAAAAAACGTGTTCCTAAGCCGGCTGCCGGAATTACTGCTTTTTTGACTTTCATTTAAAATCTCCTTTTTGTGAAAACTCATTTTCCATTTTCCCGTCACGCATCATGATATCATGGGCAGCCTGATGAATATCCTTATTCTCATAAAGTACGCGGTAAATCGTTTCAGTAATCGGCATTTCAACCTGCATACTTTGGGCTAATTCCATAGCAGCCTTAGTAGTTGATACTCCTTCAACGATCATCCCCATATTTTCTAAGATATCTTGTAAATTCTGACCTTTACCCAGCATATTGCCGGCACGCCAGTTCCTTGAATGCACACTGGTACAAGTAACAATCAAATCACCTACACCACTCAAGCCGCTAAAGGTCAGAGGATCTGCTCCCATAGCCACTCCTAAGCGACTAATTTCAGTCAAGCCACGTGTAATAATGGCGGCCTTGGCATTATCACCAAAACCTAATCCGGCAATTGCTCCTGCTCCGATGGCGATGATATTTTTCAAAGCAGCTCCAGTTTCTACCCCTACGACATCGTTATTAGTATAAACCCGGAAGTACTCATTCATAAAGGTCGCCTGCACATATTCAGCCGCCTCTTGGTCAGTACTTGCTGCTGTGATGGTAGTAATATCATGAACTGCTACTTCTTCGGCATGACTGGGACCGGAAAGTACGACGATTTCCTTACGTTTATCAGCTGGGATCTCTTCTGCTAAGACTTCTGACAGACGTTTATGGCTCCCTTGTTCCAGACCCTTGGAAGCATGAATAATATATGGACGACCTTGAACGATTTTAGCGACTCTTTGAGCCACTTGACGGGTTGCCTTTGTTGGTACGACAAAAAGAATCGCATCCACTCCAGTAATGGCCTTTGCTAAATCTTTTTCGCCTTTAATTGCTTCATTTATCTTTAGATCAGGTAAATAATGACGATTGGTATGATAATTGTTGATCTCATCTATCTGAGCCGGTTCATGACCCCATAATCTGACCTCGTGACCATTTTCTGCCAATACTTCAGATAAGGCCGTACCCCAGGAACCTGGTCCTAATACTGCGATTTTCTGTTTCAAAGTTGTATCCTCCTTAAATCAATTGTTGATTCTTTCCTAGTGTGCGATTGTAATCTTTCAAATTACCTTGCTTTTTCCGTCGCCAAATCAAAAGAATCCAGCTGCCGACAAATAATAAAAATGATAGTAATTGTGATACACGAATATTCGCAAAAAGATATAGACTATCGGTACGTAGACCTTCAATAAACATCCTACCCAGACTATACCAGATCACATAGCTTAAAAACACTTCTCCTTGCCTGAAAAAACCTTTTTTATTACGTAATAAAACAATAATGATAAAACCCAGTAGGCTCCATAAAGACTCATATAAGAAAGTTGGCTGTCTAAATGCTCCTTCAATAAACATATTGTCGATAATAAACTGAGGAATGTGCAAATTAACTAAAAAATTTTCTGTAGTTATCGGGCCAAAAGCTTCCTGATTAACAAAATTTCCCCAGCGTCCAATTGACTGGGCAATCAGGACACTTGGAGCAGCAATGTCCAGGAATAACCAGCTTGGAATAAAGTTTCTTTCACAGAAAAAAAGCAACCATAATAAACCAGCGATCAAGCCACCATAAATTGCCAAACCACCTGAACGAATATTAAAAACTTGGAGGGGATCAGCCAGATACGGTTGAATATTAAAAATAACATAATATAAACGAGCACCAATAAAGGCAATCGGCAGACCGCCCAGCATAAAGTCGGTTACATCATCTGCTTTCAATCCTACGCGGACTGCTTCTCGTGAGCTCAGATACATCGCTAATACGACACCACTTATAATAATAATGGCATACCAGTAAATGGCAATGCCAAAAACCTCAAAAGCTGCACGATTGATCATTGCTAACATTAAACTACCCCTTTTTATAAATCTGAATTTTCTTTGATCAAACTCGTCAAGCGATCTTCAAAAGCTTTAGTTGCATCATAGCCCATACTACGCGCCCGATAGTTCATAGCGGCAACTTCAATGATAATAGCCACGTTGCGACCTGTTTTCACTGGGATCTTAATTTGCGGGATAGACACATCATTTAATTCAACAGTATCATTGGATGATCCCAAACGATCATATTTTTTATCTTTTTCCCAACTTTCCAGATAAACTGCCAGCTGGATCTGCATTTTTCCTCTTACCGCACTGGCACCGAACAAATGCATTACATCAATAATACCGATACCACGAATTTCAATCAAGTGTTCTAAAATTTTAGGTGCTTCACCAATCAGACTTAACTCGTCCTGTTTATAAATATCTACCCGGTCATCTGCGATCAGGCGATGACCTCTTTTAATTAATTCAAGTGCCGTTTCACTTTTACCGATACCACTGTCACCCTGGATCAATACGCCTAAACCGTAGACATCGACTAAAACGCCGTGGACACTTTCACGTTCGGCCAAACGACCATCTAAAAAGCTGGAGACTTGTCCTAATAAACGTGAAGTTGAAATAGGTGAGCGTAAAATTGCCAGATCATTTTCTTTACATACCTTGATCATTTCGTCTGGTACCTTCAAGCCGCGTGAAACGATAAAGGCAGGTGTATCATCAGCACATAAACGACGCATGATCATCAGACGTTCTTCAGGTATCATCCGACGAGCAAAAGTAATTTCTTTACTGCCAAAAAGCTGCAGGCGGTTATGAGAATAGTAGCTAAAATAACCAGTTAACTCTAATCCTGGTCGAGATACATCCGCAGTGATAATTGCTCTACTTAGCGCTTCGTCATTACCATTTATAATTTCTAAATGCAGATTTTCCGCTAATTCTCTTACTTTTACAGTTTCTGTCATGGATTCTCCTCTTTTCTGAGCTACATTTCTTTTTCCATTTTATCATTGATAGCAAAAAGATACTAGAAAAGAAAAATTTTCTAATATCTTTTGTATATTTTTTAATCTTAATGAAATAATCATCACTTATTGACACACATCCGTCTGACTTACTGCCAATACATTTTTATTTGGCACCACACCCGCCTGACTTACTGCCAATACATTTTTATTTGGCACCACATCCGTCTGTTTTACTGTCCAGAAAAAAACAGTTCTTAAGTGATAAGCTTAAGAACTGCCTTTTAAACTTTAAATACTACTGCTTGCGGTTTCCTTTTTAATAGATGGATTAACTTGTGCTTGTTTTATCTGAGCTTTATTTTGCTGTTGACTGCTTTTTTCTTTTTCAAGATTTTTATTAGCTGTCGCCATCATCAAGCGAATCCGGTTCAACTGATTGACGATTGATACGCCTGGATCGTAGTCGATTGCAGCAATATTAGCACGTGGATATTGACGTCTCAACTCTTTAAAGACACTCTTTCCAACCACATGATTAGGTAGACAGCCAAATGGTTGCATACAGACAATATTGTCAACTCCTGTTTTTAAAAGCTCGATCATTTCGCCTGTTAAGAACCAGCCTTCACCGGTTTGATTACCGATGGAAAGTACTTTACTTGCTCCTTCAGCTAACTCTTCAATCGGTGTCAATCCATCGAAACGATCAGAAGCCCGTAAAGCTTTATCCATAGGTTTCTGAACTTTTTCAATTACACGAATTGCAAATTCAGCCATTAATTTACTCTTATTTGGTGTTCCCAGATTATCATGTTTCCAGATTTGATTATAAAGTGAATAGTTCATGAAACCGACGATATCTGGAACCACAGCTTCAGCACCTTCAGCTTCCAATGTCCGAACAATATCGTTGTTGGCCGTTTCAGAATATTTAACTAAAATTTCACCTACAACACCCACACGTGGTTTGACCTCATCTGAAAGTGGGATTGAATCGAAGTCGGCAATAATTTTTTTCATATTGCGGTTAAATTGACTAAATGATCCATTACGAACATTTTTTTCGACTTTTTGAATCCACTCATGATGTAATTTATCCACTGCCCCTTTTTCTAATTCATAAGGACGCGTACGATAGACAACTTTTTCAAACAAGTCGCCATAGATAAAGGCCACTGCAACTCTTTTCAGCATTGGGATACTAAACTTAAAGCCAGGGTTACTTTCAACGCCCTTATTTCCTAGTGAAATGGAAACAACTGGAATTTGATCAAAACCAGCATCACGTAAAGCTTTGCGCAATAAAGGAATATAGTTAGTTGCCCGACAACCGCCGCCAGTCTGAGTCATCATGACACTGGTATTATTCAAGTCATACTCGCCACTTTCCAAAGCTTCGACCAACTGACCGATGGAAATGATGGCTGGATAACAAGCATCATTATTTACAAATTTCAATCCGACATCAATCGCTTTACGATCTTGTGCTGGCAGACAAACGACATTGTAACCAGACTCTTG
>DATGVB010000179.1:0-14288 GCA_035300805.1 Tetragenococcus sp.
CTTTTGAATCAGCTGATTTTTTTCGGTGATTGTTAATTCTTTAAAAACAACTTTTTCTCTTTTATTAATAAAATGGTCTTTTAAATGAAATTGCTGAGCTGTATTTTCCATCAGCAAATGAATACCGTATTGGGCAATTGCCGGTGCCGAACTCAAACCGGGTGATTTGATGCCGGCCAAATCGATAAAACCAGCTGCCACAACTTGAATAACAAAATCGGACTGATCAGTGTTGGCGCGAATGCCTGAAAAATTACGGATCGAATTGCGCAAATTAAGATCAGGTAATGATTTTTTCGCTGTTTTTCCCACATAGGCCAAACCGCTAACAGTATTTGCGGTATCTGCTCCAGTATCCAATTCTTTTGCAGGAAGTTCTTGGGCATTGGGACCGACAATCAAATTTCCATGAACTGTAGGACTTACTAAAACTCCCTTACCAACAGCTGAAGGTGCCTGGAAAATCGTAGCAGAAACGCAATCTCCTTCTGATTTATCTAAAACATAATACTCGCCACGTGTTGGCTTTACCTCAAAGTTTTCAGCAGCAACTTTATTATGAATTTTATCAGAATGAACCCCCGCTGCATTAAACACATATTTGGCAGTAAATTGTCCTTGTTGCGTTTGGATCTGGTAAGTTTGTGCGACTTTATTAATATCCTCTACTGCCGCATTCAAATGAAGCTCTACGCCATTTTCAACGGCTGTTTCGGCCAAGGCCAGACATAATTCCCAGGGATCGACAATCCCTGAATCAGGACAAGAAAGAGCTCCTAAAACCTTTTTGGAAAGCTGAGGCTCTTTAGCCAAAACTTCTTCTTTACTTAAGATAGCTAAATCTGTTACCCCATTTTTTACACCCTGATCATATAAAGTATGAACTTCCTCCATTTCTTCTGGGGTAAAGGCTACTACCAGTGAACCATTTCGTTTGTAAGGTACACTTAAATCTTTACATAATTGGGGCATCTGCTTTGTTCCGGCTACATTCAACTGAGCCATCAAAGTACCCGGCTTTGGATCAAAACCGCCGTGAACGATCGCACTGTTTGCTTTGGTTGCTCCTAAGCTGACATCGTCCTCTGCTTCAAAGACGGCAACTTTTAATTGATACTTGCTCAATTCGTAAGCCGTTGCAGCCCCTACTATCCCGCAACCGATAATTGCAACATCATACATCCTGTTTCCTCCTTTAACTGGTAAAAATCCACAAAAAAGAGTACAGCAAATTTCCGTCAATTCCTTGACGTCAATTGCTATACTCTCTAATCTCTAGCTAGTTATTTTCTTTTCAGATAAATTATAGCACTACATTTCTTTTACTACAACCGCTTACGAAAAAAGTTTGTGAATCTTACGCTTGCCAGATCTGTGAATTAGTAGTAGAAATAGCTAAGCTGCCTGCTCCTAAGGCACTCATGATATCCTCTTTATCACGAATCAGACCACCTACAATAACTGGCTTTTGTGTCAAGTTGACAATCTCGGCAATCACTTTAGGTGATATATTAGGTAAAAGTTCAATGACATCTGCCTGAGTAGAAAAAAGTTGTTTTTTCACATTCTCAAGTGCCAGTGAATCTAATAAGAAAAAGCGTTCGATCACAAGCAAATGCCATTTCTTAGCAGGAGAAATCAGGCTGGCCTTGGTTGAAATGATTCCATCAAAAGCAGTAAACCGGGCGATATATTCAATAATGCTCTCATCAACTGAAAAGCCTTTGACTAAGTCCACATGAATAAAACCTGTCTTGCCGGCTTTTTTGATTTTTTCAGACAGTTCTGTAAGATTTGTCAGACGGGCACTTAAAACAAAAATAACTTCTACATCAGTTAACAGAGCTTTTTCCAGCTGCTCTTGTGTTTTTATGGCTGCGATCACAGGGGAAATTTCTAATTTTTCATATAAAACATGCGAATTCATAAAAATACCTTCCATCATTTTACTGTTTATATTGTAACACAGTTTTCAAAATAGACAGAAATTTACCTGTTAAGTCAGTCAAACGTCATATTCTTGAAAAAAAACCAGATCTGTACGATACTAAAGATAGATATCTGATAAGGAGTGAAAACTATGACAAAAGAACAAATTGATATCATGCATTCAAAAGATGGATTTATTGCTGCTCTAGATCAAAGTGGCGGTAGTACACCAAAAGCTTTAAAAGCTTATGGCATTAATGAAGATCAGTATGACAATGAGACAGAAATGTTTGACTTAGTTCAGGCGATGCGGGCCAGGATCATCAGTTCTCCTGTTTTTTCTTCAGAAAAAATCATCGGGGCTATTTTATTTGAAGCAACGATGGAAAGAAAAGTAGACACAAAGTATACTGCCGATTATTTAAATGACAAAGGCATCTTACCCTTTTTGAAAGTGGACAAAGGACTGGCTGAAATAAAAAACGGCGTCCAGGTCATGAAACCTATTGACGGTTTAGAAGATCTTTTAAAACGGGCAAATAAACATCATATTTTCGGCACAAAAATGCGTTCCAATATTCTGGAATATAATGAGTCAGGTATTCATGATGTTGTTGTACAACAATTTGATTATGCCAGACAGATCATCGCAGCTGGCTTAGTTCCAATTATCGAACCCGAAGTCAATATTCATGCTGCAGACAAAGAAAAAATTGAAGACTTCTTGAAAGAAGAAATCACTAAGCAATTAGATCAACTCAGTGAAGAACAAAACATTATGCTGAAACTTACGATCCCTACAAAAGCTGGTCTTTACAGTGATTTGATGCAGCATAGCAGAGTTGTACGTGTTGTTGCTTTATCTGGTGGCTATCAAAGAGCAGAAGCCAATGAAAAACTAGCTCAAAACAAAGGCTTAATTGCCAGTTTTTCCCGTGCTTTAGCACAAGATCTGCGAGTAGACCAAAGTGATGAAGAATTTAACCAGGCACTTAAAGAAGCAGTCGATAGTATTTACCAAGCTTCTATTGCGTAACAAAATAAAAAACTAGTTCACTTTCAAGGCAAGTGAACTAGTTTTTTATTGAATTTATCGAAAACATATCATCCATAGTGCCTTTACGAAATTCAAAATGATGGATATAAGACCGAGTCTGATTTAAAAAAGGAATCACTTTTTCTTCGTCAGTCATTGTCAAAGTAAGCAAGTGGTGCCTTATGCAGGATAAAAGTAGCTATGTTGTGATGAAATTTTGCAAACATAGTTTGTTTTACACAAAAAATAGTACGAACCATTATCAGAATTAAAAAAATGAAAAACCATTCATTGTATGCTAGCTGCTGTATTTAAAACCTTTTGTAATCTCTGATGGTCACTGATTTTCTGCTGTTTTTGTCCTTCTAATTGAATATGTGAACTTGACTTCTGTTTAATTTGAAAGCTACTTTTTTAGAGAAAAAAGAACCTTCTCAGCAAGATTAATTACTGAAAAGGTTCCACTCTGTTAGAACTGTAAAATCGCTATGAAAGCTTGATATATCAATGCTGCTATACGTCCCCGGGAGGATTTGAACCTCTGACCTACCGCTTAGGAGGCGGTCGCTCTATCCAGCTGAGCTACGAGGACATGATAAGGCATGTCTTATTTTATCGCTAAGTCTACCAAATCGCAAGTAGATTTGACAATAAAATAGGACATGTCTTTTTTTATGATCTTTTAGCCAACTTCTAAGCGTTGATATAAATCGACGATCTCTTTGGCTAGATCATTAAAAGTAAGAGCCGTCATCAAATGGTCTTGGGCGTGCAAGCCCAACAATGTTATTTCTGTATGATTTCCTTGCGCTTCTTCGGTCAGCAAATTTGTCTGAGAAAGATGTGCTTGTTTCAGAGCTTCATCTGCGCTTGTCAGTTTTTTTCTTGCCTCATCAAAATTTCCTTTTTTTGCAGCGGCAATGGCTTCCATTGCACTACTTTTAGCATCACCAGCATGCATGATCAGACCCATTGATGCTTGTAAGTTTTTTTCTTCCATCTTCCGACTCCATTTCAAATTTTACGACTTTTTCTTTTTTCTGCTAGCCTTATTCTTGTTTTTCTTTTTCTTAGAAGTTTGTTTGGCAACAATTGGTTGCACTGTAGTTAACTCTCCCCCGTGAAGATAAATTTCTTGTAAAGATAAATCAAGTTGTTTCATCATTCTCTTTAAATCAGGTAAAGTGTTTTCTTGTACGATCGTAACGACGGCACCTTTTTTCCCCATTCTTCCTACTCGTCCAGCGCGATGCAGATAGCTCTCTTTTGTTTGCGGAACTTCTGTATTGATCACATAATACAAATCATTAATATCTAATCCACGCGAAGCAAGGTCGGTAGTTAACAGTCCGGCTAATTCATGAGAACGGAATTTTTCTAATGCTGCTTTTCGCATCATTTTATTTTGGTCTGAAGCAAGGCTTGCTACGGCCAGCTGATGATAAATCAGCTTTTCTTCCGCATTACCCAAGTCTTGCACTTCATTAAAAAAGAAAAGTGCTTGAAAGTCATCAAGATTCGCCAGACGACGTAAAGCATCCACTTTACGCCTTTTTGGATACAGTAAATAATAGTGTTTCACTTGCTGGTTACTGTTATCTTCCTGGCTGACATCTACTATATCAATCGAGCCAAAAATCTTTTCAACTGGAGGTATTGCCTTAGCCCCGGTAGCTGAAAAGAAGGCATATTGACTTGTTTTAGGTACTGCTTTTAAGATGGCTTGAACAAAACCCGCGGTTTCTTTTTGCAGTAGCTGATCCGCTTCATCTAAAACCACTGTCTTAATGTTGGCTGCTTTGACTTTTTTTAGTTTGATCAATTCAGCCACCCGACCTGGTGTGGCAACCAGGACTTCTGGTTTTTGTTTCAGTTTTTCGATTTGTCTTTTTTTATTGGCTCCCCCAATTAAAGGCTGAACTTTTAGATCCAGATCACTGGCCCAATTTTGGGCAACCTGCGCTACTTGGATACCCAATTCTTGGCTGGGGGTCAAAATCAGTAACTGATTACCTGCTTGTTTTTTTACATTCAAAAGACAAGGCAGTAAGTAAGCTAAAGTTTTACCTGTTCCTGTAGGCGCAATTGCCAAAAGATTTTCTTTTTCTTTTAAGGGTTGAAAAGTCTTTGCCTGAATCAAAGTCGCTTCTTTAAAGTCTGAATTTTGCGCCCTTTCTTGCCATTGTTGCGGTAGTGCTAGATTTTCCATATTTTCCCTCTACTTTTTGTCAGCGTCATAAACAATACCGGCTTCTTGTCTTAACTGGAACAAAACTTGATTTACATTCAAGGCTAATTCCAGCCACTCCTGGTATTGCTGCTGATCATCATTTTCAATCACTCTAGCAAAGTCAGCCGCTTCTTCGGTCATCGGATTTTCTTTAACAGAAATATCTAAGTCAATCGACGTTTCTTCAGACCGTCTGGTAAGATGTGCGCGACTGATTGCATTGACTGCGTCCAGCCAGAGTGTGCCATCATCAAAATAAATTTCAGAAGGAAGCTGGGAATCACCAATCTTGCCGTGCTGTAAGGTCACGTCAAAATGATCATAACGTAAGATCACGATGCCAAAACCATCCACACCAGTACGGATCTTATGAGCAAAATGATGGACTTCTTTAGGCCGGCCAAACCAGCCCAAGGCGGCATAAACGACATAAACACCCAAATCAGCCAGTGAACCGGCAGAAAAATGAGGAGAAAAGATGTTGGGTTCTTCTCCTTTTAGTACCAGATCATAGCGAGAGGAATACTTCATGTAAGTAAAATTTGCACCGATGATGTGCTCAGGCGCCGGCAGGATTTCTTTGATTTTAGCAAAGCTTTCCTCATGGATATTGCGCGCTGCTTCAAAAAAGAAAAGCTGCTTTTCCTGAGCCGCTGTCACAATTTCATGCATTTCAGCCGGGGTTGAAAAAGCCGGTTTTTCCACGATCACGTGCTTGCCATTTTCAATTGCCTGTCTGGCCTGGGAAAAATGCAGACTGTTGGGAGATGCGATATAGACTACGTCGATATCATCCAGAGAAAAAAACTCATCCAAATCCGTGCTATAAGTCACAGGGGCATCATATTTTTGACCAAATTCTTCTGCCTTAGCTAGCTTACGTGAATATACAGCAGTTAATTCATACTTTTTAGTTTCCAAAGCGGCTTGAACAAATTGGTGAGTGATCCAGTTGGTACCAATAATTCCTAAACGAAGCATGTCAATTCCTTCTTTCTTTTTTGATGTCTTATTTATTATAACAATTTATCCGTCATTTTAACAACAAAGTTCTTTTTATTGGATCAGCTTCCCAGCTGCAAGTTTCCATTCTTCATCAGCTACCTGCTCAACAAAATAACGATCATGAGAGGTAAAAAGAACGGTTCCCTGATAGGCTTTCAAAAAAATTTCCAAAGCTTCAATGGTCGCCAGATCAATAAAATTAGTTGGCTCATCCAGGAGCAGGATATTTGAAGGCCGGACAAATAGTGAAGCAATAGCTATTCGAGTAGCTTCTCCTCCACTTAGAACATTCAGTGGTTTATTTATTTCTAATTGAGAAAAACCTAGCTTATTCAGTAGCGTTCGCACCGTTGATTCTGGCCAGTCTGTTTCACTCATTAATTGGTCGACTAAAGGACGAAAGCTTTGCAGCTGATAATCCATCTGATCGTAAGTAGCAATGACCGCTTTTGGAGAAAGGATGATGCCAGGTTTTTGCATTCTAATGGCCCGAAGCAAAGTTGATTTTCCTGCTCCATTTTCACCAATGAGGGCAATTTTCTTTCCCAGTGGTACTTGAAAATTCAACTGATCCAAGATTAATTTATTCCCAAAAGTGATGCTTACATTTTCAGCCCGGATCGGATATGGATTGTGGATCTCGACTGTTTTATGCGCAGGAAAAACGATTTTCTGTTCTTCTTTAATCGCCTGAACCTCTTTCAATTGATCAAGTCTTGAAACCATCGCCTTAGCTTTTTTCTGCAAGTTTTTCTGGACAGTGTCTTTTTGTCTGGAAGAAGACAAGCGGTCTGGTCGAATATTTTTCTTCTTATTTTTCGTCGAAACTCTGGCTGTCTGTGCTGCCTGTTCTCTTTTGCTTTCGATTCCTTTTTTTAAACGATTTACTTCTTTCTGATAATTCTCAAAATCGTGGTGATGTCTTATTTTTTCGTTTTTTTTCTGCTGGCGATAAGCTTCATAATTGCCTTTATATTCAATGACACTACCTTCTTTTACTTCCCAGATCTTATCGGCCAAAGCATTCAGAAAACTGCGGTCATGACTGACAAATAGTAACGTACCGTAGTAATATTTCAGCTCATCGATCAACTGCCTGCAAGCTTTCTGATCAAGATGCGTCGTTGGTTCATCCAGCAGCATTCCTGGCTGATAGTCTGACAGTATCTGCGTCAGACGGTATTTTGTCTGCTCCCCGCCGCTGAGTGTTTCTACTTTATTGCTGGGGATATTAAAACGACTCAGTAGTTCACCTTCCAAGTCAGGACTATTTTGTTCGTTGACATCTGCAATCTGCCGGAAAAATGGAAAATCGATCTGACTTTCTACTTTTCCGCCAGCCGGTTCCAATTCTTTGGCAATCAGTTTCAGTAAGGTTGACTTGCCGGACCCGTTATCTCCGATGATCCCGATTTTTTCATTTTCGTAAACAGCCAACGATGGGATCGTAAGAATATCCTTAGCTGCAAATCTCACTTCAATATTTTTTAATTGTATAATCAGTTTCTGCATTCTGATTCCTTTCCGTTGCAACGAAAAGGCTGAGTGCACAAAAAATGGGCAGTCTCTCACTGTCCATTCCTAAAAAAAGATACACTTTCCCCTGAACTTCGCTACAAGACTTTTGAATTAGTATTAAATTAACGATTCAAAAGTTCTAAACGTAATCTCATGGATGCAGTCACCTTTCATACCTCATTTCTTAATATTCATAACAAGAGCATACCATGACCTGTATTTACAAGCAACATTTTTAGCTGATTTATCTCTCAAACAATTCGTATTAGAAAAATTTTTTTTACTACAACTCTACAAAACTTTCTACAGACTAATTTCTATCTTTTTTCACATTTTTTAGCTATAATAAAACTATATTAAATAGAAAGAAGGAATTATTATGATGCCATTAGTCTTATCTCTTGTATCTGTCGTAGGTTTAGCTGGAATTCTAGGCGCTTTCCTTCTTCTTAGTTATCGCAATATCCAAGAAGAAAGTCGCGTACGCATTCCCATTGAAAAAGAAAATTATCATGATCATATAAAAAACTAAGGAAAAAATTCCTTAGTTTTTTTATAGTAGTTTAACAGGAAGATACAATTCAACTTGATCTGAATTAAATTCAGTCAAATAGTGCTCCTGAATCGCTGCAATCACCTGTAGATTCTGTTGCGGCAAGACTTCATTAAACATCTTCTGTAGCATAAAATCCATGTTGGCGCTATCTGTCTGAAAAGTCAAATACTCCATTTTAGGCATGACCCATTTGGTCCAACCTGCTGGAGCTTCTACATCCAAGTCACATTCTACTCCAGCTAAGTATTTTCCCTGATCTTGCCAAGGTGCTAACCAGCTTGAAGCATCACTCATCAATCCCCAATAATTACTAGCTGTTGTTACATTTTCAATTTCTGCAAACTTTTCTTGAAAATCAGACCACAGCTCCGCTACCCAATCTGTTTCTTCCACTGGACCAGTTCCTTCTTTACCGATCACCACAAAATCTTCTTTTGTTATTTTAAATACTTCTCCTAATTCCAAATAACCACTTCCTTTTAATCATTGTAACGAATTTTTTTCTTTTGAGCGACTATTATTATCCTTTTTGTTATAATAACTTATAAAAAGGGGGTGACAAAATGGAATTTGCTAAACTGCCAGTTTATTTTTGGCCTTATCTATTATTAGGAATTATCTATCTGATTTTTATTCTGCACAAAAAAATGGATCGTTTTTTTTATCTAAGCAGAGGTTTTCTAGCTTATATTTTTCTTTATTTAGCACTCTTGGAAAATCAGCACCAGAGCCATTTCTTCCTGATTCCACTTGGGTTCTTTATAATTTTTTATCTTTTTTTCCGTCAGCAAAGAGCACAAGTGAGGAACGGCTTTTTATTTAATTGCTTTATGGTAAGTTTTGGACTATATTTGCTTTATAACTATTTTATCACAAGAGATTTGATTGTCTTTGCTTTGATTTCAGCAGTTGCAGTAGTCGTGTTAGCGGTGGCTATTTTTGGTTTAATTGGCTTGATTATTCTTTTGTATTGGAATGCTCTTGTTGTGATGAGAAGAGAATCCCATTCACTGGCTAATTTACTGACTTTAATACTCGCACTAGTTTTAACCGTCTGGTTAATTTACGATCACTTTATTAGTGGTTTTTTACCCGATTGGGCAACAACTTTTCTAGCAATTTTACCAACTATGTTTCTTTATTTTGCGGTGGTTTTTTTGAACTTCTTTACGGCTTCTTTTTTATACCAGTTCAATCACCCGAAATATAAGCAGGATTTTATTATTGTTCTAGGAGCAGGTTTGATCAACGGCGATAAAGTTTCACCATTATTAGCTAAGCGCATTGATAAAGCAATCCGATTTTATCGTAAACAAATTGATCACGGTGGCTATAATGCCAAAATTATTTTATCTGGTGGACAAGGACCTGATGAAAAAATTCCAGAAGCTTTAGCTATGAAAGAATATGCTCTTAGCCATGATCTGCCGACTGAAGATTTATTAGTTGAGACAAATTCAAAAACTACTTTAGAAAATATGCAATATTCTAAAGAAATTATTGAAAAAAGCACCATAAATGATCCTAAGATCATCTTTTCTTCCAATAATTACCACATTTTCCGAGCCGGTATTTATGCTGAAAAAGCTCAGTTAAAGGCGGTCGGAATTGGCTGTAGAACTGCTTTGTATTATCTTCCCAATGCTTTTTTAAGGGAATTTATTGCTATAGTTGCCATGCAGCGAAAAAAACATTTTATCATCGTTATCAGCTTAGCGGTCATTATTTTTTTACTTGCTTTACTCAATCTTTTTTTCTAAAAAAATAGCCTACAATGAACATTCATTGTAGGTTGTCTTTTTAAGCTACTTCATGATTAAACCAGTGTTTTACCTTTACAGTAAGAGGTAAGCTGGCTTCTTTTATCGCACAATATTTGTCAACTAGAGTCACGATATAGCTCTCTTTGTAACGAGGCGGAGCTACTGTTGCACCAAACATATGCTTGATGATAATATCTTTTTCCATATCGCTTAATTCTGTAATTTTTCCGGCATTTTCACAAGCAATACGAGGATGCATGTAAGCGTGCGAACCTTCATCAAATTTGGTTGTATGCCAATCATAATAAAACATATCATGCAGTAAGCCTGCTCTAGCACAAGAACGCGCATTGCCATGCATTCTTTTGGCTAATTTATAACTTTGATAGGAAACGTCAATCGAATGTTCCAGACGATTAGAGTGCATATGCTGAACAAATTGACTTAATTTTTGAACTTCATCAGTTTTTAATAAATCTTCTACATAAGAAACATATTCTTTATCTTCTTGCCAAGTCTTTGTCATTTAAATACTTGCCACCTTTTTTGTTCTTTGTGATTATTAGTATAGCATGTTTTAATAGCTAAGCCAGAAAAATAAACTCTTCTTATCAGTTCCTTAATATTATTTTGCAAAATGGTACATTAAAATACCAGCAGCAATTCCCACATTTAACGACTCCGCCTGACCGTAGATTGGAATATACAAATTCGCATCTGTTATCTGCAGAAGTTCTGCAGATACTCCCTGCCCTTCATTTCCCATAAGTAAAGCAATATTCTTTTCATTTACGACTTGGTCGTAAACCAGTGCTTGTTCGTCTAGCTTTGTCCCATAGACTTTACCAGCTTTTTGTAACTGAGGGATTATTTCACGCAAATCTCCTTCTATAACTGGCAGATGAAACTGACTGCCTTGCATACTGCGCAAAACTTTATGGCTATATTGATCCGCTGTTCCTTTGCCTAAGACAATGCCAGAAAAACCGGCAGCATCTGCCGTACGAACCATCGTACCGACATTTCCCGGATCCTGTACATTATCCAGTAATAACCATTTTCCCGTAAACTGCTGTGGTTTACTTTGATTTTTCTTGACTAAGGCCACGATTCCCTGAGGTGTAGGAAATTCTGACAAAGCAGCCATAGCTTCATCAGACAGTAAATAAATAGCTGCAGTCTGCTGCTTGAGCCAAGAATGCCAAAGTTCTGAACCTTTTTGATCAATAAAAATTTCCTTAATTTCTTTAGCTTCTTCTACTAAGTGAAAACCTTCAATTAAATAATAAGCTGATTTATTACGGTATTTACGCTGCTGCAGTTTTTTTAATTCTTTGATTTTCTGATTTTTTGCTGAAATAATTTCTTTCATTTAAAACATTTCCTTTGATTGATTTTCTAAAGGCCATTATAGCATGATTTTTGCTTCTAGCTTGTCTCAAATTAAAAAAAAAGTTATCATAATTATAAAAGGAGGCGAGTCTTCATGAGAAAAGTAAGAATCACCGTGGACGGACGTGTGCAAGGTGTCGGCTTTCGTTATACGACTAAAATGATAGCAGATGAATTAGGGATTACTGGCCTGGCACGTAACGAATGGGATGGATCAGTTTTGATAGAAGCAGTCGGAGAGCAGGCAGCAATAGAAGAGTTCATTCAAAAAATCAAAGAATCTCCTTCTCCTTATGGTCGTGTCAATGAATTTCAAATAGAAGACGATCCAGAAATAAAAGTACGTAAGAATTTTATTACTAACTAAAGTTTCATAATTCTTTCACCTTTATTTAGACGAACTACATTGAAATATTGACTCTTTTTTAGTATAGTTAAGTCTGTGCAAATTTAACTATAGTAAAGGAAGAAGCAAATGAATAAAATAAAAAATTGGCTGCTGTCATCCGGCCTTTTGTTCACTCTCTTAACACTTAGCGGATGTGTCAGAAGACTGAAAGATGGTTCACCTGATCCAAATGGGACGATTTACCGCTATCTGGTAGTGCCTTTGGGACAGGGACTAACTTATATGGCAAACAATTGGAATCTAGGATTCGGTTGGGCGATCATTCTATTGACCGTTGTCATTCGACTCATCTTGATGCCTTTGATGATCAGACAATCCCATAAGTCGATGATCCAAACGGAAAAGATGCAATATCTAAAACCTCAAATGGATATCGTCCAGCAAAATATCAAAGAAGCCAAGACACAAGAAGAGCAAATGAAAGCTCAACAAGACATGCAGAGAATTTATAAGGAAAATGATGTCAGTATGTTAGGCGGGATCGGCTGTTTGCCGATGATCGTCCAAATGGTCATTTTCTCGGCTCTTTTCTTCACTGTAAGTTTTACAGAAGGGATTGCCGACGCTACTTTCTTTGGCATTGACTTGGGCGAAAGAAGTCTTCTATTAGTTGCCATCGCTGGTGTGGCTTATATCCTCCAATCTTTGATTTCAATGATTGGTATTCCTGATGAACAAAAGAAACAAATGCGCAGTATGATGCTGATGTCTCCTTTGATGATTATTTTCGTATCCTTCAGCTCACCCGCTGGTGTCGTGCTTTATTGGGTAATTGGCGGTATCATCAGCTGTGTCCAGACTTTTATCACCAATGTCTTGATGAAACCGAAGCTAAAAGCCCAAATTGCAGCTGAAATGGAAGCTAATCCTCCAAAAGAAATCGTATCAAAACGCAAAGATGTGACACCGACAGAGTCTAAGAAAAAAGCGGCTGTAAATACAAAGAATAAACAGAACCAGTCAAAAAACCGTAATGCCGGTAAGCAGCAACATCATAAGAAATAACCAGGTTTGAGGCGATCGGAAAAACTTTTCCAATCGCTTCTTTTTTTAAGGAGGTCACATAATTGCTACAAGCTTATATCAATATTCTCGTCATTTTTACTTTAATGTTTGTGGGTTATTTTTTGTCTTACAAGCAATGGTTTTCTAATCGGACAGCTGATGTTTTTTCTAAGGTTGTTTTAAATCTGTCTTTACCTTTCAGCATGTTTTTAAATATTACAGCTAATTTTTCTAAAGATCAGTTTCTCTCGCTTTTTCGCGGCATGATCATCCCTGTTCTTTCTATGGCATTGACCATGCTGATCAGTTTTGTTTATCGTCGGTTGACAGGGGTAGACGAAAAGCATAAGGGAACTTTTTCAACGATTTTTACTTGTTCAAATACCATTTTTATCGGATTGCCAATCAATTTAGCCGTCTTTGGTGAAAAAGCAGTTCCTTATGTCCTGCTTTATTACATTGTTAATACAACCATTTTCTGGACATTTGGCGTTTATTTCATTGCTCATGATTCACCGCAGATCAAAGAAGCAACTCAAGTAACTTTTCACCCCTTAGTTGCTTTGAAAAAAGTTTTCTCACCTGCATTATTAGGTTTTATTATTGGTTTGATCTGGATGCTTTTAACGTGGAAAGTTCCAAGCTTCGTAGCTTCTTTTGGTAAATATTTAGCTGATTTAACCACACCTTTATCAATGTTTGCCATTGGTATCATTGTGTACTTTACTGGAATCAAAAATTTACGTTTAAATAAAGATATCATCGGTGCTTTGCTCGGTCGTTATCTGCTGTCCCCTTTGATCGTCTGGCTTTTAGGCCAATGGATCAAAGTACCAGAATTGATGTTGCAAGTCTTTATGATCCAAGCGGCTATGCCTGTCCAAAGCTCAGTGCCAATTCTAGCGCGTAATTACCATGCTGATGAAGAATTTGCTGCTTCTACTCTTTGTTATTCGGTTTTAATTTATCTGCTTTATATCCCATTCCTATTAAAAATTATTTATTCAGTCTGATTTTCTCATTGAATCAACCTAATTTTTTGAAAAAAAGAATTCCCTTTTTTTCGCGTATATATATAGTGAGAGGGGGAATTTTTATGCGGCAAAAACCTCATAAATTAAACTGGCTGGAAATGATAAAATTACGTATAGCTCTAACTCCAGCTGAAAACAAAGAACACCAGCGTTTGTTAGCTGGCTATCAAGGAAAGGCGGCCTTTGATTCACATTTCAAACATTTTGTAAAAAAGGAAAGGAATGTGCTTACACAAGAACAGTCTGTGAATATGGTGTAATCATGCATCACAAAGCCTTGACCCGCAGAGAACTGCTGCTTTTTATGGGCGAAGAGGGCAATGAACGCTACCTCAGACTAATATTAAAAAACATTTTGAGTTAAAAATAAGGAATAAGAAAAGATCTTGTTATTATAATAAGGCCCTTCCT
>DATGVB010000180.1:0-8172 GCA_035300805.1 Tetragenococcus sp.
TTTCAAGAAAGAATAGAGGTACAAACCGATGATCATAATAGTCGTTGTCCTTACGCCTCCACCTACAGAACTGGGGCTACAGCCAATAAACATCAAAGTAGAAAAGACGATCAAAGTCGTTGTCTGAAAATCATTTAAATCATGTATTTGCATACCTGCATTACGAGTTGTAATTGAGTAAAAGAAACTGTTGATGATCTGTTCAAAAGAATCCATACCAGCAAACAAATGATTTTTTTCTAATAGAAAAATTACTAAAGCACCGCCGACAAATAAAATGGCAGACGAAAGCACTGCGATTTTTGTAAAGAGTGAGAAACGGAAGTGTAGACGATTTTTATGGGAGCTGTAATGAAAGCCGATCCATTCTCTGACATCCATAATTACCGGAAAACCAATTCCGCCAATAAAAATCAGCAGCATAATAATGATCAAAAACAGATAGTCCTGAGAATAAGGGAAGATAGATTGGCCAGTCACGTCAAAACCAGAATTGGTAACGGCTGAGACAGCTTCGTAAAAGCCATAGTAAATCGCATCTTTCCAATGCGCATAATAATTTTTAAATTTAAAATAAAAAGTAAAAAAAACGCCACTAATAATCTGTAGTGCCAAGATAATCGTAAAAGTCGTTCGAATTAAACGGACGATGCCGCTCAAACGAGGCTGATTCATATCGGTCATGATCAATTGACGTTGTTTTAAAGTAATTTTACGTTTCGAGATGATGAAGAAAAAAGTAGAAATCATCATGATTCCTAAACCGCCAACTTGAAAGAGTACTTCTAAAAGAATAATCCCTCTTTCATTGAAGATCTCATTAATAGGAAATGTTGTTAGACCAGTTACGCTAATAGTGCTGACGGCCATAAAAAACATATCAATAAAAGCTACATGCGAATTAGGTTGACGGAAAAAGGGCAAATAAAATAAAATAAGCGCAAGTAAAGTCATTAAAATATAATATAATACAATGATTTGTACAGAAGAAAGTTTATGCCAAAATAAGAATTTTCCTCTTCGTAGGATCCGCTTTGCATCAAATTTTGCCTGCATTTTTTTAATCTCCTATCAGCGTCTTAATATTATTCATAGTATAACAAAATACCTCTGGATACAACTACAAGGATCTGTGGTATAATGAGACGGAAATACAGTAAATTGTGATTAGAGGAGTCGTTAAATATTGAAAAATTTTATAAAAAATTGGAGTTCATTTTTTTTGACTCTGTTGATTTTCTGGCTGTTATGGGCCTTTGTAGTGACTCCTGTTTCGGTTAAGGGACATTCAATGGATCCCACATTAGCAGATGGTCAAAAAATGATTACTTATAAGTTAGCGAAAATCAATCGTTTTGATATCGTAACCACCAAGGAACCAGATGATTTAAAAAAATTAGCCGTTAAACGTGTGATTGGACTACCAGGTGATATCGTAGAAATGCAAGATGACCAGTTAACTGTCAATGGCAAGAAAATCGATGAATCATATTTGACGGAGTATAAAAATAAATTTACCAATGACCGTCTGCAGGATGAGTATGCTTATAATACTGCTTATCAATCGCTGGCTAAAGATTCTCAGACTTTTACGAATACTTTTACTTATGAAGTTCCCGAAGGTAAATACCTATTATTGGGTGATAATCGATTGATTTCTAAAGATAGCAGGATTTTCGGTTTTGTTGATAAGGATTTAATTCAAGGAGAAGTGATTTTTCGTTATTGGCCTTTTAGTGAGATAGCTGTTCTTCATAATGGAAAATAAGGTGAATGAATGTGAGTAAGAAAAGGCTAAAAATTTTATATGATGAAAAGCATTATTATTTCACAGCAATGACCACCAAAGAAACTTGGATATTAAACGAAACGCTAGGTTTTTCTCCTTTAGAAAATCTAGTTGTTAGTATTGGCAGTTGTTGTGCTTATGTTTATGATACTGTCTTAACTAACTCAGCCGTTTTACATAAATTTGAAAAAGTCGAAATGGACTACGGACAGCTTGGCAGGAAAAAAACAGATCCGCTGCAGTGGGTGGAAATTCATTTTTATCTGCAAATGGAAGAAAAGTTTCAAGACAAGGCTTTACGGTGTCTGACTTTAGTCCAGCCTAATTGCCCGGTTGTTCAGTCACTAAAAGCAGATATAAGCATTAAAGAACACGTTCACTTTATTTAAAACAGCAGTCGTTTTCTAAACTTTTTAGAAAGCGGCTTTTATTAGCTTTAGGGAGGTTAAAAATGTTGAAATTAACAGATGTTCTGGCAGAGAAATTTGGCTTTGACACTTTTCGTCGAGGTCAGGAAGAAATTATCCAGAAAATATTACAAAAGGAAAATGTTTTGGGAATCATGCCTACGGGTGGAGGAAAGTCAATTTGTTATCAATTACCGGCGCTTTTATTAGAAGGTTTGACGGTAGTTGTTTCTCCTTTGATTTCTTTAATGAAAGATCAGGTGGATAGTCTCAATGATATGGGAATAGCAGCAACTTATATCAATAGTTCCTTGTCTTATGGCGAAATTGACCGACGGCTGGACTTGTGCCGAAAAAAACAGGTGAAATTATTATATATAGCACCCGAACGTCTAGAGTCAGATGAGTTTACTGCTTTATTGGAAAAAGTTGATGTCGAGCTGTTAGCGATCGATGAGGCCCATTGTATTTCTCAATGGGGGCATGATTTTCGTCCGAGTTATTTGAAATTGGCCGATGTTTTGTACCTTTTTAATAAGCGTCCGACGGTAGTTGCGCTGACGGCCACGGCTACTCCAACAGTTGCCCAAGATATTTGTGACTTATTGGAAATTCCGTCTGACAATCAGATCACAACTGGCTTTTCCCGTGAAAATTTAGCTTTTCAAGTGATTAAAGGGCAAAAAGATACTTATCTTTTACAGTACTTGAAAATGAATAAGGGCCAGTCAGGAATTATTTATGCAACTACGCGTAAGGAAGTTGAGCGGATCTACCATTTAATTAGACATGCTGGCTTTTCTTCAGGCCTTTACCATGGTGGCATGCAAAAAGAAGAACGAGCTAAAAACCAAGAAGATTTTCTTTTTGATCGTATTCAGGTAATGGTTGCGACCAACGCATTTGGCATGGGCATCAACAAAAGCAATGTACGTTTTGTCATTCATGCACAAATTCCAGGTAATATCGAATCGTATTATCAAGAAGCTGGACGAGCGGGACGTGATGGATTGCCCAGTGATGCTATTTTGTTATATGCCCCGCGCGATTTACAGATCCAGCATTTTTTTATCGAGCAATCAACATCTAGTATTGACTATCAACAAAATGAGTATGACAAATTACGGCAAATGAATCAATATGCCCATACACAAGGATGCCTACAAGCCTATATTTTACGTTATTTTGGGGAAAAGGGACATCCTTGTGGTAAATGCAGCAATTGCTTAGATGATCGTGAAGTGGCAGATATTACGGTTGATGCACAGAAAATTTTATCTTGTGTGAAACGTATGAATGAACGTTTTGGCAAAACTCAAGTGACCAAAGTCTTGACCGGATCGCAGAATCAGCAAATTAAAAATTGGCAGCTAGATGAGTTGTCAACCTATGGTCTGATGAAAGACTGGACACAAAAAGAAGTAACTGATCTGATTGATTATCTGACGGCTGAGCGATATCTAAGTCTGACAAAAGGAGAATTTCCTAAATTACAAGTTGGTCAAGAAGGGATTCAAGTTTTACTGGGGAAGACGAAAGTATATCGTAAGCAAGCCCAAATTAAACAATTAGTGGTGGATGATGAATTATTTGAAAAACTTCGACTACTACGACTGAAATTGGCTCAAGAGCAAAATATGCCACCGTACATTGTTTTTTCAGATAAAACTTTACAAGAACTGGCGCAAAAAAAGCCGCAGAATGCTTTTGAGTTCCTGCAGATCAAAGGAGTCGGACAAAATAAATTAGATAAGTATGGCGAACCTTTTCTTGAGTTATTAAAAAAGAATTAGCACTCTTTTGTATAGAGTGCTAATTCTTTGACCTTTTTTTTAGAAGGAGATACAATATAATTGTAAGGAAGTTCAAGGACTTCCCAAATTGAATAAAGAAATCAATTAAAGAAGTTGCCAGTTCTTTAATTGAAGGTTTACATGAAAGGAAGTAATTACTATGGCAAACTTAATTTCTAGAAATAATGATTTGATGGACATGGGAGATCGTTTCTTTGACAATTTCTTCTCTGGCTTTATGGGGAAAGATCATTTTCAAGTCGACATTAAAGAAAACGATGATAACTATGAAGTTAAGGCGGATTTACCGGGATTTACTAAAGATGATTTAAATGTTACTTATGACGACAATATCTTAACTATTGCAGCTAGTCGTAATGATAGTGTAGAAGATAAGGACGAAGAAGGAAATTTCTTACGCCGTGAACGCAGCAGCAGTTCTTATCGTCGACAATTCATGCTTAAGGGAATTGACGAAGATAAAATTGATGCTTCCTTTAAAGATGGCGTGTTGAATTTGACCTTACCTAAAGCAACGGACCAAATAGATCATGGTAAGCAAATCACTATTAATTAATCAGCGATAAAATTTGAAGAAAAGTCAGTTGGGCATTGTAGCTCAGCTGACTTTTTTCTATATGAGCTTTTATTTCTTTTTTAATGTCTTTTATCTTATCAATAAATACCTGGGAAATTTGCCGTTATTTGGGAAAAGTATGTAATTCAGTCGTAGTAGTCCAACTTGTTTGAGAACCATAGCAAATATTTTTTTGTTTTGTTATACTTTCAGCAGTAATCGTTTTCAAATAATAAAAAGGAAGTGAGTAATATGATGCAAAAGGTTCAACGCTTTGGCGGTGCAATGATTACACCGGTTCTTTTGCTGGCTTTTAACGGGATCATGTTAGCTATTGCGACTGTATTCCAGAATCCTGATATCATGGGTTCAATTGCTGCAGATGGAACTTTTTGGAAAAATATCTGGGGCGTTATAGAAAATGGTGGCTGGACAGTCTTCAATAATATGGAGTTGCTCTTTGTCATTGGTTTGCCAATCGGTCTTGCAAAAAAAGCGAGCGGTCGTGCGGTTATGGAATCATTCGTCATTTATATGACTTGGAATACTTATTTAAATGCTATTTTAAAAACCTGGAATTTCGGGGTTGATCTTAGCGATACCAATGCGATTGGCATCAAAGCGATTGGCGGTGTCGCAACACTTGATACAAGCATCATTGGATCTATTCTAATTTCTGCTGTTGCCATCTATCTGCACAATCGCTTTTACGATACGGCATTACCCGAATGGCTAGGCGTTTTTTCAGGTTCTTCTTTTGTTGTTATTCTTGGCTTCTTTGCTGTCTTACCGTTAGCATTTCTGACGGCTTGGGTATGGCCGCCAATTCAAAATGCGATTTCGCAATTGCAAGGCTTCATGGCTTCAAGTGGAACACCGGGGATTGGTATTTATGTTTTCTTGGAACGGATCCTGATTCCAACGGGTCTGCATCATTTCATTTATCAGCCTTTTGATATTGGGCCAGCCGTTGTACAAGGCGGTACGATCAGTTATTGGTTTGAACATTTATCAGAAATTGCTAATTCTACGGGAACATTAAGAGAAGCATTTCCAGGTGCAGCCTTCAACTTCCAAAATGTCTCTAAAGTATTTGCACCAATTGGAATTGGTACTGCTTTTGTCGCAACAGCCAAACCAGAAAACCGTAAGAAGACGATTGCTTTAGTTGTTCCGACTGCTTTAACAGCGATTTTATCGGGAATTACTGAACCTTTTGAATTTACATTCCTATTTTTGGCGCCGCAACTCTTTGCACTGCACGCATTTTTAGCAGCATTATTAAGTATGACGATTTATGCTTTAGGTGTCTCTGCGGTTATTGGGGGTGGATTGATTGCTAATTTATCACAGTTTGTTTTACCAATGTGGGCCAATCATAAAGACGCAGTATTCATTTTCTTTGGTGTTGGTTTAGTATTTTCAGTGATTTATTTTATTATTTTCCGTTGGGCGATCCTTAAATTTAATATTAAAACACCTGGTCGTGAGGATACAGGTGAAGTGAAGATGTATAGTAAAAAAGACTACAAAGAAAAGAAAGCCAATGGGAAAACAAGCGCTGAGGCAAGTTCCAAAGTAAGAGAAAACAGTAATCCTAATGCGCAAAAAGCCAGTCATTTTTTGGAAGGATTAGGCGGTTCACAGAATATTACTGATGTTACTAACTGTGCCACACGTTTACGAGTATAAGTTGCTGATGAAGAAAAAGTCTTAGATGATGATTTCTTTAAAGCAGGGGGGGCTCACGGCATTGTGCGTAATGGCAAAGCTTTCCAGGTGATCGTTGGATTAGATGTACCTAAAGTTAGAGATTTCTTTGAAGAAATAGTAGAAGATGAAAATAAAAATTATGAAGGAGAAGAGTAAATTATGGCTTTAAAAAAACAATCAATTGTAGTTGCAGGTGGCGGTAGCACCTTTACCCCGGGAATTGTTCTGATGTTATTAGAAAACCTAGATAAGTTTCCGATTCGACAGTTGAAATTTTATGACAATGATCCTGAACGACAAAAACATATCGCAGATGCAACTGAAATTATCTTAAAAGAACGGGCTCCGGAAATTAAATTTGTGGCGACATCAGATCCCAAAGAAGCTTTTACCGATGTTGATTTTGTGATGGCTCACATTCGGGTCGGCAAATATGCCATGCGTGAAAAAGATGAAAAAATTCCTTTGAAATATGGAGTCATCGGTCAAGAAACATGTGGACCAGGCGGTATGGCTTACGGGATGCGCTCAATTGGCGGAGTTTTAGAAATCCTAGACTATATGGAAAAATACTCGCCTGATGCCTGGATGCTAAACTACTCGAATCCTGCTGCAATTGTCGCTGAAGCAACCCGCCGTTTGCGTCCGGATAGTCAGATTATCAATATTTGTGATATGCCAGTGGGGATCGAACATCGTATGGCGGAAGTTTTAGGTTTAGCTTCGCGTAAAGATATGACCGTACGTTATTATGGCTTAAATCACTTTGGCTGGTGGACAGATATCCGCGATAAGGATGGTAAAGATTTGATGCCTGAGTTGATCGACTGGGTGAAAGAGCACGGCTATGTCACGCCAGCTGAGCTTGAAGGTCAAGGCACTGAAGAAGTAGAACCTAGCTGGGCCTATACTTTTGGTAAAGCTAAAGAAGTTCAATGGTTAGATCCAGACACTTTACCTAATACTTATTTGAAATACTATTTCTATCCGCAAGACGAAGCAGCTCACAGTGATCCTAAACATACACGGGCAAATGAAGTAATGGAAAATCGAGAAAAAAATGTCTTTAGTGAATGTGATCGTATTTCAAATATTAAAACAGCTGCCGATGCTAAATTAGTAGCCGATGATCATGCTAGCTATATTGTTGATTTAGCTCGTGCTATTGCTTATAATACACGGGATCGGATGCTTCTGATCGTGCCTAATCACGGCGCAATCGAAAACTTCGATTCTGAGGGAATGGTAGAAATTCCTTGTATTGTTGGCTCACAGGGCGCGGAACCGCTTGTTCAAGGCTCTATTCCACGCTTCCAGAAAGGCTTGATGGAACAACAAGTGGCTGTCGAAAAATTAGTAGTGGAAGCTTGGATCGAAGGCTCTTATCAAAAGTTGTGGCAAGCAATTACTCTTTCACGGATTGTTCCAAATGCTCGAGTAGCTAAGCAAATCTTAGATGATTTGATTGAAGCGAATAAAGATTTCTGGCCAGAATTGAAATAATCGTAAAAACTCCTTTGCTGATCTGGCAAAGGAGTTTTTTTAAAAGAACCCTTTTTATAAAAATTTCTTGTAAAATATTAGTTATGGTATACTATGAGAAATAAACAGGAGGGTGCATAGTGAAATTAGCTGCTATAATCAACGAACATTATGAGAATTTAAATGAAAATGATCAACATATTGCAAAGTATATTTTAGAACATGAAAAAGAATGTCAGAAATTGTCAATTGTCCAATTAGCTCAAGCTACCTTAACTTCAAAATCATCAGTCTTACGATTTACCCAGAAATTAGGTTTTTCTGGCTATAGTGAGTTTAAATACAGTTTAAAGCAAAGTCAAAATATCATTAATACAGCTCAATCTTTTGTGGATATGCAGCAAGATGATT
>DATGVB010000181.1:0-18401 GCA_035300805.1 Tetragenococcus sp.
ATCTACTATTGCTACTCTTTTTGTTGTATTTGAGTTAATAGCCAAATATAAATCAGATCAAAGATGGTGCAGATCACCCCTGTAACAATTACATAGATATTGACTTGTTCCAGCAGCCCTCCTACGATCGCCGGTGCTAAAGTTCCGATCCATTTGCTTGTAAGCCCTTAATTGGTCTGTCCACGACTGCTTTTATGATAATAAAGAATGGTGACAAAGAGAATTGGCATGGCTGCATTTTGAATAAAAGCAGGATAAATCGAGTCCCAATGAGAATCAAATTTGACCAGAAACATGAGTTGAAGTGCGTAGCTGGTAATAAAGATTAGTAAACCGGCAGCAATAAAATGTTTTTGAATCAAAGGAGGAAAATCTTTTTTGCCGAATCTTAAAAGGGTAAAAATGATCCTTATATCCAAACAAATCCAGATAAGATTCACCTAGCTTTGCCGATCAGCGACCAGTAAGACCCTGGACAGCATAGACTGTCTCCCAGGCAAAATTAAGTCCCAAAACGAAAACCGGCATGTCATAAGTTTTGTCTTTAAACCCCTTACGAATCAGTTCCACATAAACGATCGACCAGCAGACCCCGCTTAACAACATTAAAAATAATTGCATGATACAGCTCCTCCTTTATCTGAATCGGGTTATTTATTCATTGTCAATACTACTTTACCTTTAAGATGCTGGGTTGCTGCATATTTGACAGCACTATGAATCTCATTAAAAGAAAAGACCTGATCGAGATAGGGATGGAGTTTTCCTCGATTGACTAAATCAGCCAGTTCCTGTACCCAGTTATTCTTTAAGGCGAATAAAGAAGTCATTCCTATTTTTGTTTTTTCGCCTAAAGTCAAGATTCCACCAAAAGCTCCTGCTTCAAGTGTCTGCCGGATGCCACCTACAGAAATATAAGTATCGCCGGGAATTAGAACTTTTTTGTAATCACGGACAGAATGGTAACCATTGACCCCGATGATTACGTCAAATTTTAGTCCCTCTTGTTGGGTAATATCCACTTTTTTATAATCCACCACCTCATCAGCGCCGAACTTTTTGACCAAATCAAAGTTGTAATCACTGACAATAGTTGTGACGTAAGCATCATGAGCTTTAGCGATCTGCAAGGCAAATAAACCCACACCTCCAGAGGCTCCATTAATGAGTACTTTCTGCTTGACTCGAAGGTTTGCTTTTTTTATTGCGGCTAGTGCAGTTCCTGCTGTAGTCGGTATAGCAGCAGCTTCTTCAAAAGAAAGATTCTTTGGCTTTAAGGCTAGATTTTTTTCAGAAACAGCCATATATTCAGCCCAGGATCCATGCAGATAATCATCTGTAATCCCGAAGATTTTATCACCAACTTTAAAAGACTGAACAGCGTTTCCTACAGCAGTCACGATTCCGGCTCCATCAGCACCAAGGATCTTATTTTCGCCGTGTACATAAAGCTTATCAAATAATTTTGTGTGCCAGCTAACCTGACCTGTCTGATAAAAATTTTTATAAGTCTGGACATCAGCGGTATTGATCGAAGCTGCTTTGAGCTGAACTAAAACTTGATCAGACTTCAATTCAGGTAAAGGGGCTTCAATTATTCTTAGCCGACGTGGATCGCCAGCTTTTGCATTCATTATGGCCTGCATTTTAATTCCTCATTCTAATTTTTAGTCTATTATAGGACAATCCTACCAAAGAATGAACGGCATAGTTCTTATTTTTGTAGTAGAAATCAACATGGTGTAGAATAAGTAGTAGATAGAAAAGAATGGAGGACTGAAATGGCTGACTTACGTTTTGAACGGACGGAATACATGATTCAAAGGGCTTTTTTAGATTTATTAAAGACAAATTCTTTTAATGAAATTTCGATTGCTCAATTAGCGAAAAAAAGTATGATCGATCGGACGACTTTCTATGCTCATTATGAAAACTTATATGAATTAGCAGAAGAACTTATTGAAAAAAATCTCGCACCTTTTACGATAGCCTTTGAAACTAGTGAAAAAAAGCAGAAGTGGGATCGAAATTTTGACAGTTACTCCTTTTTTACTTCAGAGTTGATCCATTATCTGATCAACCATCGGGAAGAATTGATGAAAGTTCGTTCTTTACCTTTAGGAACGAACGGCTTTGATGCGCAGTTACGCAATTTATGTGCAACTACTTATGCCGAGCTCACTCGCCTTTCAAAAAATGATTTTACCGTTTTCCTGCTGGTAAATCTGGCCATGAGTAACTTAGATTTTGTTATAGAGCATCAAAGAATTCCATCAAAAGCTGAACTGCAACAAGGACTTAAAAAAATGGAAGAATTTTTACTTTAAACGAAAAAAAGGTTACTTATATAATCAATTGTAATTGAAGCAAAATAATTTATCATATTACTTGTAATTTCCAGATATTAGTTTATAATAACTATTAGATAATAATAATTCTAATTTAAAGAAATTATTATTAATAAATTTTAGGAGGAATTTTAAATGAAATATGGAAAAACGAAAGAAATATTAAATCAGTTGGTAGCAGATTTAAGTCAATTCTCAGTTGTGATCCATCAAACTCACTGGTACATGCGTGGACCTGAATTCTTGACTTTGCATCCATTAATGGACGAATACATGGATGAGATCAATGATCAATTGGATGTGATCTCAGAACGTCTGATTGCTTTGGATGGTTCTCCTTATTCGACTTTACAAGAATTTGCAGACCATACCGGTATTGAAGATGAAATTGGTACTTGGGATCGCACAATTCCAGAAAGAATGGAAATTTTAGTTTCAGGTTACCGTTATTTAGCTGATCTTTATCAAAAAGGGATCGATGTGTCTGGTGATGAAGGCGATGATAGTACACAAGATATCTTTATCGGATATAAAACTGATATCGAAAAGAAAATCTGGATGCTGCAAGCCAAAGTTGACAAAGCTCCTAATGTAGATCCTGTAAATGAAGAAGCACGTTAAGAAAAATTATCATTAAACTTAAAAACAGCTAGAGATATTTCTGGCTGTTTTTTATTGTTTTATATAGCATGATTTTCTCGCCAGCATTCGACAATTAACTGAACTGAAAGTAGAAAGTGAGGGTTCAGCGGATGGACTTTGATCATTGCGTGTATCGTTTGTATGAAATTGCCCGGAGTGAAGAGGAAGAAATCAGTAGCTGTTTTCGTCAATTGGCTTTTGATGTCAGTAAAAATGGGATCACGGGATTGGTTCCAACAGAAGAAGGCGGCATTGAAGCTGGGGTGCCTTCCAATAGACCTTTGCCACGGAATGGATCAGACTTCATAAAAAAAGATAGCGAAAGCATGGAGAAGTTATATCAGGATTTATTCGCAGAGGAAATCGATGGCTATCGCTGAAAAAAAATCAACAAGATAAAGCCATCTAGATCTTCCAATTTCCCTGATAAAAAAGTGAAACTAGCCTCTTGTTACAGAAACAAGTTCTTCAAGTTTATCTGATTGACACGTGAGCTGGTAGTTTCACTTTTTTTGAAGGCTTCGTGGCAAGGCGCAAGCGAGTCCACGACCGGGGTCGATACCATTCGAATGATCGAGAAAAAATCATTTTCTTGACACCATCTAAGCAAACTTTTTAAGAATCACTAAAATCAGACGATTACGGATAATTATGTATATACGTTATTTTTCAGATATAATATACTATACACAGATAAAAACTGGAGGTGTTCTCTATGGAAATGTTACCAATCAAAAAATGGGGCAATAGTAATGGTATTCGTGTTCCTAAAAATATCATGGATTTTTTAGGCGTTCAAACAGAGGACAAAGTAAAAGTGACTCAAGAAGAAGTCGAGGGAAAAAGACGCCTAATCATTGAATAAATCAATGTGGAACCTGAAATAACGATTGAAGAACTATTTGCCGATTATAACAAAGAAAGAGTTCATGTAGAGCTTCAAGATCCAGGTGAGCCTGTAGGAAATGAAAAATGGTAAATATTCCGAGACAAGGTGATATTCTATTACTGAACACGGCTCCGAGATCAGGTCATGAACAAACAGGAAGACGCCCGTATATTGTGCTCAGTCATGATATTGTGGCAGAATACAGCAATATAGTGATCGTCGCACCCATTTCAAGTACCCAAAGAAACTATCCTCTCTATGTTCCGATTGATGCTTCTTATGGGATGAAAACGTCTGGAAAAGTATTATTGGATCAATTAACAACCATTGGTTACGAAGCCCGGCCCTGCAAATTCTTAGAAAAAGCCCACAGTGATTTAATGGCGGAATTATTGGTGAAAGTAAAAACCGTCTTTCAAAAAGTATAAATAAAAAGGAATTAAAAAAGCAAGTCATCAGTGGCTTGCTTTTTTGGGTATAAAAAAAGGAGCAAGACATGTTTTCAAAATGCTTTCGCACCAACATGCTTCTCCTCGTGGGTTTGGCACCCAATGGGCTGTGAGGGGTTCGAACCCGCGACCCACGGATTAAGAGTCCGTTGCTCTACCAACTGAGCTAACAGCCCGATTTTTTAGCACTTCATTATCTTAGCACGCCAAATAAAAAAATGCAACAACCATTGTCATTTTTATTTAAAAAAATTTGGTTGATAAAAATTTCACAATTACAAATTTTAGATGTTTCTTAAAAGAAATTTTTATCTTAGAAATAGGGTTTTAAACTATGGTATTAGTGAAAAAGACTTTTAAAAAATCATAGTTAAACCACAACAATTAGTATATGCTAAGTTCACAAACACAAGATATGGTATTTAACGGTTGACTTTTTACAGAGGTTCAGTATATGATGAATACAGTTAATTAAGGAGACAACTAGGGGGAACTAAAATGAATATTAAACTATTTTCTAAAAATAACTGTATGCAATGTAAAATGACAAAACGCTTTTTAGCTGAAAACAATATAAATTTTGAAGAGGTCAATATCGACAACGAACCAAGTGCTTTAACTTGGTTAAAAGAGCAGGGTTTTCAAAGTGTACCTGTGATTACGTCGGCAGAAACGACAGTCGTTGGTTTTCGACCGGATCAATTACGCCAGTTAGCTAGTTAAAAGGTTCTTTTTCATTTGTAAGATCGATTTGGATTTGTCTGTCATGTTGACAAACAAGTCCTTCTTTTTTGTTAGTATGCTGATTTTAAAGGAGAAGGTTGTATAACGATGAGTTTAAAAGATTTAAAAGATGTGACTTACTTTAAATTGAATAATGAAATCAATCGACCTGTCAACGGTCAGATTCCGTTAAATAAGGATAAGGAAGCTTTAGCAGCTTTTTTTAAGGAAAATGTAGCACCAAATTTAAAAAGATTTGATTCGGCGATAGAGAAGTTAAATTATCTAGTAGAACATGAGTTTTTAGATGATACTTTTATCAAGAAGTATGAGGAAGACTTTATTGAAAAACTCTATCGATTCGTCAGTGAACAGGATTTTCAATTTCAGTCTTTTATGGCAGCCTATAAGTTTTATTCGCAATACGCTTTAAAGACTAATGACGGCAATTATTATCTGGAAAACTATGAAGATCGAGTGGCGGTCAATGCCTTGTATTTTGCCGATGGGAACGAAGAATTGGCCATGAATTTAGCCGATGAGATGATTCACCAGCGTTATCAGCCAGCAACTCCTTCTTTTTTAAATGCTGGTAGAAAACGCGGTGGTGAATTGGTTTCTTGTTTTTTGGTTCAATTAACCGACGATATGAATTCCATCGGTCGCGGCATTAATTCAGCTTTACAATTGTCTAGGATCGGTGGTGGTGTCGGGATCACTCTTTCCAATCTGCGTGAAGCCGGTGCTCCAATCAAAGGATATGAAGGAGCAGCCAGCGGGGTTATGCCAGTCATGAAGCTGTTTGAAGACAGCTTCAGCTACTCCAATCAGTTAGGGCAAAGGCAAGGTGCTGGAGTTGTCTATCTTAATGTTTTCCATCCGGATATCATCAGATTTTTATCGGCTAAAAAAGAAAATGCCGATGAGAAAATTCGGGTCAAGACACTTTCTTTAGGTGTTGTAGTTCCTGATAAGTTTTATGAACTAGCGCAAAAAAATGAAGAGATGTATCTTTTTAGTCCGTATAGTGTGGAAAAAGAGTATGGTGTGCCATTTTCTTATTTGGATATTACCAAGGAATATAATCATCTGGTCAACAATCCGAGAATTCGTAAAACGAAAATTCGAGCACGTGAATTAGAAAATGAAATTTCAAAATTACAGCAAGAGTCAGGCTATCCCTACATTATTAATATTGATACTGCCAATAAGCAAAATCCGATTAATGGCAAGATCATTATGAGTAACTTATGCTCAGAAATTTTACAGGTTCAAAAATCGTCTGTGATCAACGGCAAGCAAGAATATGATGTTCTGGGAACGGATATTTCCTGTAATCTAGGTTCCACTAATATTGTCAATCTGATGGATAGTCCGGATCTGGGTAAATCGGTCCGTACCATGACCCGTGCTTTGACTTATGTTACTGATTCTTCCAACATTGATGTCGTGCCGACCATTCAAAATGGCAATCATTTAAATCATACGATCGGTCTAGGAGCAATGGGCCTACATTCTTATTTTGCGAAAAATCACATGGAATATGGTTCCGCTGAATCGATCGAGTTTACCGACTTGTATTTTATGTTACTAAACTACTGGACTTTGGTTGAAAGTCATCAAATTGCTAAAGAACGTGAGAAAACCTTCCATGATTTTGAAAATTCAGCTTATGCGAATGGCTCTTATTTTGAAAAATATATTAATGCAGCACCACAGCCGCAGTCTGAAAAAGTAAAAGAGCTATTTGCCGGAGTCTTTATTCCAACGAAAGCAGATTGGGAAAAATTAAGTACAGCCGTACAAAAAGAAGGTTTGTACCACCAGAATCGACTAGCCGTTGCACCTACTGGTTCGATTTCTTATATCAATGATACCAGTGCCAGCATTCATCCAATCACACGGCTGATTGAAGAACGGCAAGAAAAGAAAATCGGTAAGATCTATTATCCGGCAGCTCACTTGGATAATGAATCATTGCCTTATTACAAGTCAGCCTATGATACAGATATGCGCAAGGTGATCGATATTTACGCAGCAGCACAAAAGCATGTCGATCAGGGGATGAGTCTGACTTTGTTCTTACGTTCGGAAATTCCAGCCGGACTATACGAATGGAAGACAGAAACGAGTAAACAAACGACCCGCGATTTGAATATCTTACGTAACTATGCTTTTCATAAAGGAATCAAGTCGATTTATTACGTTCGTACCTTTACCGAAGATGAAACGGAAATCGGCAGTAATCAATGTGAAAGTTGTGTGATTTAAAAGGAGGAAAAAAGATGGCAGATACTTACTATGAAGCCATTAACTGGAATGAAATAGAAGATGTGATCGATAAATCAACTTGGGAAAAGCTGACTGAACAATTCTGGTTGGACACGCGGATCCCTTTATCCAATGATTTAGATGACTGGCGTAAGTTGAGTGAAGCGGAAAAAACTCTGGTAGGACACGTTTTCGGCGGACTTACTTTGTTAGATACAGTGCAGTCCGAAAGCGGGATGGAGCAGTTGCGTGCAGATGTCCGCACTCCGCATGAAGAAGCTGTGTTAAATAATATTCAGTTTATGGAGTCAGTCCATGCGAAAAGCTATTCGTCGATTTTTTCGACTTTAAATACACCAGCAGAAATCGATGAAATTTTTAGCTGGACGAATACGAATCAGTATTTACAGAAAAAAGCTGAACGGATCAATGAGATTTATAAAAAAGGCACGTCCTTAGAAAAAAAGGTAGCCAGTGTTTTTTTAGAAACTTTCTTATTTTATTCTGGTTTTTATACGCCTTTATATTATTTAGGCAATAATAAATTGGCGAATGTGGCTGAAATCATCAAACTGATCATTCGAGACGAATCAGTTCATGGGACTTATATTGGTTATAAATTTCAATTAGGTTTTAATGAGTTATCAGCAGAAGATCAGGAAAAAATGAAAAACTGGATGTATGATCTGCTTTATGAGTTGTACGAAAACGAGGAACGCTATACCGAAGAACTTTATGATGAAATCGGCTGGACTGATGAAGTGAAGACTTTCTTGCGCTATAATGCCAATAAAGCTTTGATGAATATGGGGCAGGATCCACTTTTTCCGGACGGTGCCGAAGATGTCAATCCAATCGTAATGAATGGTATTTCAACTGGAACCAGCAACCATGACTTTTTCTCACAAGTGGGTAATGGTTATTTATTAGGAAATGTGGAAGCGATGAAAGATGACGATTATCTGATGGGTTTAGAATAAAAAACTGAGATCCTGCTTTTGGATCTCAGTTTTTTTCGATCATTCTAAAAAGCCAGATAAAACAATTTTTCCGATAGTAGTGTCTGTCTCCAACTGCTTATGAGCTTTGCGCAGATTTTCAGCTGTAATTTTGCCAAAGTTGTGCTTCATTGTAGGACGGATCGCACCTTTATCTGCTAAAGTGGCAACAGCTGACAGAAGTTCACCTTGAGTGTACATATCTGCGGTCTGGTATTTGGCTTTTGCAAACATGAATTCCCAGGCAAAAGTCACGCTTTTATCTTTGAGTAGACCCAGTTCAACCGGCCTTTGGTTTTCAACAATTGAACAGATCTTACCTAAAGGAGCAATGACATCAGCCATGTCCGACCAGTGCTGATCTGTTGAGTGCAGACATAAAATATAATCCACCTCCTTGATTCCTAGTTTTTCTAATTGAGGACGAAAAGACTGTCGATGATTGATCACAAAGTCAGCCCCTAATTCTTTGACCCAGGTTGTGGTTTCTTTGCGTGAAGCAGTAGCAATTACTGTAAGTTCCACACTCTTAGCTAGTTGAACGGCAATTGATCCGACACCGCCTGCACCATTGATGATGAGAATTTTATGGCTGGCATTGGAACTTAAATTGTGAGAGATATCTAAGCGTTCAAAAAGAGCTTCACTAGCGGTCAAGGAGGTCAATGGCAAGGAGGCGGCTTGAATAAAATTCAATGTCTTGGGTTTTTTAGCGACTAAACGTTCATCAACCAGCTGATACTCACTATAACAGCCTGGCCGGTTGACACTGCCGGCATAAAAGACTTCATCACCTGTTTTAAAGGAGGTTACTTTTTCACCTGCAGCTGTAATGATTCCGGCTGCATCCCAGCCAAGAGTTCTAGCCTCTTTTCCTTTTCTTTCCTTGGCAGCACGCTGCTTTGTATCGACCGGATTGACTGAGATTGCCTTGATTTTTATTAGTAGATCGTGGCCACTTGCAGTTGGTTTAGTTAAAGAAATATCCACTAGACTTTTAGGTTCATCAATCGGTAAATATTGATAGACGCCAACAGCTTTCATTGTTTCATCCATAATAAAGCCTCCTCTTTTTTTAAATTATAACATTTAAAAAGCAAAATTTGTCCTTTAGCGTTTTTTCATTATTGTTTTACAGGGAAGTAACGTCTCTTTCATATTTTTTTCACAAATTATATCTATTATATAAGCATACCAACAAAAAGTCTTAGCAATAAGACAACCCTAACACTTTTTCATTTTTACTCCTTTCCCGCCGGAAAACGGAAATTCCGACGGGTCTCTTTTTGTCAAAAAGTCGGTTACTATTGATTTATTAATGCGCGTGTTATAATGAAACAAAGAGGGAGGAAAGGATTATGAAAAAACGGTTATTGTTAGGGATCTTAGTTGTTTGTGCTGGATTCTCTTTAGTGGCATGTTCATCTGGAACAAAAAATTCCAGTTCAGTAACTTCGACCTCTCAAACAGCAGCTAGTATCAGTACAGAAAAGACTTCGACAACGATGACTAGGACACAAACCAGCGACACAAGTCAATCCGCTGATTCTTCGACAACGAGTGATACTCAGGATAGTATTACGCAACGACGGTATTCGGATAAAGAAAAAAGTGCGATGCAGCAGGAATTTTTAGATTGGGCAGTTTCACGTGCTAAAACAGGAGATCTGGCAGTTAGCAACCGCTATTTTGATCATGGGGCAGCCGGACAAGGTGACTGGTTTGCTGAAACGCCTGACGGTGAAATTCAAGTTCAGGAAAATGAAGCCGGTATACCTGGTTATGATGCCTTTGCTATTCATGCGCTAGGCGGAGTTGTATTCTATACTTCCAGTGGGCAGGTGACTGGCTACGATGAAGATACTGAAAAGGCATCAACAGCAGAAGGATATAGTAAAGTTGCCGATGACAGTCAGTCAATCAATAAATATCTCTTAGCTGATAATGGCGTGGTCTATGAACTGATTACCCCTGTTGCTAAGACAAGTTTTTCAACCGGTTTTGGTGAATACGCTGATGATGGCAAGACAAAAGATTCGACAAACGGGAAAATCTTTAAAATTTCAAAAGACCAAGATGCTCAAAATAAGTGGCAACAAATATTGGCAAATTACAATAAATAGTGAAAATACATTAAAATGATTTTATCGGCTCTTAGTCTGACTAAGGGCCGATAAGTCGATTATAAAACTTTTTTAATCAGACTTGCAGCTGCAAACTGATTTGCGGTTACAAGTCAGGTAAAGTAGTGACCATAAACTGATTTGCGGTTACAAGTTCGGTAAAGTAGTAGCCATAAACTGATTTGCGGCTACAAGTCATACAAAGTAGTAGCCATAAAATGAAAAGATTGACTCTTTTTTCATAGTAGTTTTACCATCTTTAGTGAAATAATGAAACTAAAGTAAAAATCGTGTATAATAGAAACGACGATGTAAATTCAGCAATTAATGAGGTGACTTTTTTGAAAAAAATATTAGTAGTAGATGACGAAAAACCGATTTCTGATATTGTCAAATTTAATCTGACAAAAGAAGGATATGAGGTATATACGGCTTATGATGGAGAAGAGGCTCTGGTGCAAGTTGAAGAAGTTCAGCCGGATTTGATTTTATTAGATCTGATGTTGCCTAAGATCGATGGACTGGAAGTAGCACGTGAAGTTCGTAAAACACATAATATGCCGATTATTATGGTGACAGCTAAGGATTCAGAAATTGATAAAGTTTTAGGCCTTGAATTAGGGGCGGATGATTATGTTACCAAACCATTTTCCAATCGAGAATTGGTGGCTCGGGTTAAAGCTAATTTACGAAGAGGCGATGCTAGTGTCAAAGAAGCAGAGCTGCCGACTCATGTGGATATCACAGTAGGAGATATTACCGTTCATCCAGAAGCTTATATGGTAACTAAAAACGATGTCGAAATTGAACTGACTCATCGTGAATTTGAATTATTGCATTATTTGGCTCAGCATGTGGGGCAGGTAATGACGCGCGAGCATTTATTACAGACGGTCTGGGGTTATGATTATTTTGGAGATGTACGTACTGTCGATGTAACGGTAAGGCGTTTACGTGAAAAAATCGAAGATAATGCCAGCCATCCGACTTATTTAGTGACTCGTCGTGGTGTAGGCTATTATCTACGTAATCCAGAACAGGAGTAACTATTTTATGAAAAGAAAAGTTCGCTTTTATCAATCGGTGAACTTTAAAATCGCCCTGGCATTTATCTTGATTCTGCTTATTTCAATCGAGATTATCGGGGCGTATTTTATTCGCGGATTAGAACGCTCAACGATTGAGGATTTTAAAATTAGTATGGATACTCAAGCTGAAACTTTAGCGAGTACTTTAGGAAATCATTTAGAAAAAAATGACGATGAAGAACAAGAAAATATCGAATTACAGCGGATTTTAGATAATAGTGATTCACCTGACACGATTGAAATGAAAATAGTGGATGAAAAAAATATTGTTCGCGGGACTACTAATATAGCCAATCGTAACATGGTGGGAAAGAAAAATGATGATCCCTATTTAGATGATTTTACCATTAAAAGTTTAGTGGCAATTGATGAAACATCTTCAGATCGAGTTCAGATCAACGTCCAACCAATTCAGTCAACAGGAGATACAGTTGTCGGAGCTTTATATGTTAAGAGTGATTTGGAACAAAAATATCGCGATATTAATAATATTGCTTTGATTTTCGTTACAGCTTCGATCATAGCTGTCTTTATTTCGATAATTGTGGCAGTCTTAGTCGCTCGTTCGATCACTCAACCAATTGATGCAATGCGTCAGCAGGCTTTGCGGATTTCAAGAGGAGATTATAGCCAAAAAGTTGAAGTTAAAGGCAATGATGAGCTTAGTCAGTTAGCCGAGACCTTTAATGAGCTAGGGGATCGAATCGAAGAAACCCAAGAAGCCATGGAATCTGAGCGTAATCGTTTAAATAGTGTCTTGTCCCATATGACCGATGGCGTGGTCGCTACTGATCGTAGAGGACGTGTGATGACGATCAATGAAATGGCTTTATCTTTATTAAATGTAAAAAAGGAAGCGGCTGTCGGACAGTCCATTCTGGAATTATTTGATATGGGCGAAGACTATACTTTACGTAAATTATTAGAAAATCCTGAAGAAACTTTACTGGAAAGAAGTTCGGCAGATAAAAATCTAGATAAAGTTTTATTAAGAGTAGAATTTTCAATGATTCGTCGTGAATCAGGCTTTATTTCAGGCTTGGTAGCAGTTTTACATGATGTTACAGAGCAGGAAAAGACAGAACAAGAACGCCGGCAGTTTGTCTCTAATGTATCCCATGAATTGCGGACGCCTTTAACCAGTACACGTAGTTATATTGAAGCTCTCTCTGAAGGGGCCTGGCAAGATGAAGAAGTAGCCCCTGAATTTCTCAAAGTTACTTTAAATGAAACAGATCGTATGATTCGAATGATCAATGATTTACTAAGTCTTTCACGCATGGATAATGGTAAAATTCAGCTTCAGCTTGAATATATTAACTTTAATGAAATGGTTGATTTTGTTTTGGATCGTTTTGATATGATGATGGAAAAACAGGACAAGAAATATCAGATCATACGTGAATTTACCAAACGTGATCTATGGGTGGAAGTTGATACGGACCGAATGATGCAAGTAATCGATAATGTCATGAATAATGCAGTTAAATATTCACCAGAAGGCGGTAAGATCACTGTGCGTTTGATGGAAACACATAACAATATCGTTTTAAGCATCACTGATCAGGGCCTAGGAATCCCCTCTAATGAGCTAAATAAGATTTTTGACCGTTTTTACCGTGTAGATAAAGCACGAGCTAGAAAACAAGGAGGGACAGGTCTGGGATTAGCAATTTCTAAAGAAGTTCTAAAAGCCCACGGTGGTAGTATTTGGGTAGAAAGTCAAGAATATGTCGGCTCAACTTTCTTTATTAGCTTACCTTATGAACCTTATGAGGAGGATTTGTGGGAATGAAAATAAAAAAACACCTTTTAACTATCAGCTTAGTGATCATGATTGCTTTGAGCTTTTATCTGTCCTATCTCATATGGGTAAGTCCAACTAGTAAAGAGCCCACTGTAACTGAAAGTACAGAAACCTCCAAAGTAACAAACAACAGTAATTATCCTAAAAAAAATGAAATTTTTTTACCTTTAAAAGTGGTCTCTGTTAAAAATAAAAAAGCGCAAGGAACAAATAGTGAAACTTTTTTAACGACAATGCAAACGTCCTTGGCTAAGACCAAGACAAGTAGTTTGAAGATAAAGAATTACCAAATGGATACTGAACTTGCTAAGGAAATGGACTTGTCTAATGGAATTGAAATGAGTTATGCGATGGATTTTCCTTTTGATAAATATAGTGAATTTTTTGATCTAGATTTTCCCTTAGAAGAGGACTTTTCTTTTTCAACTATCCAAATTAATTATGATCAGCAAAAAATTCGTTTTATCAATAAACAAAAACTCGAGGTGGCTGAAGGAAAAATAAACTCTAGTCTAACTGAATTTAAAGAAGCAACGGAAAAAGAAGGAGTTGAATGGCGACAAGTCATTAAAGATCCACTGATTGATCGTTTTAACTATTACAATAGTGATCCAGTTGAACTTAAGAAATTCAGTTATATTGCCACAACTAGACCGTATACGCTCTTTCGGGATGCTTTTTTCTCAAATAAAGGAAGTCTGCGGACAAATGAGAATACAGATGAGCTGAATATTTATGATGGAGCCGAGTCAATGGAGGTTGATCCAGATAATCAGCAAGTTGATTATCAAGGAGTAGTCAAAAATACTAAATCATTTGACAAATATAGCAATAGTTACAATTATGTTCGCCAATTAGGAACTAATTATGGAAGTATTCGTTTTTTAGATAGTGATGATCAAAAAGTGAATTATCATATTTTTGTCGAGGGATTTCCAGTTTTTAGCGATATTGATGAAGGAAGTTTTTCGGTTAAATATACTGAATCTAACAGAGATCAGCAGCAAGCAATCGAAATTCAAGCCAATTTAAATATGATTCAAGTTCCGATTCCTTCAGAAAGCGTGGTGGAAGTCCAACCGGCTAGAGAAATTTTAGAAAATCTCTATTATGCGGGAGCCAAGGCTGATTTAATGGAACAGTTGCTGATCGGTTATAATTGGAAGAATATTGAAGATACTGGAGTGGTTGATATGGAACCACTTTGGTATGTTCGTTATGATAATGAATGGTATCAATGGCAGGTGCTATTAGAAAAACTGCAAAAGGAGGAAAATTAAGTTATGGATTTTAAACGCATTAGCTGGATTTTTCTCATGGTATTTTCTTTTTTAAATATTTTTTTATTGACGATTTATAGAGAAGCAGACAATGAAGAGAATGTGGTCTATCGTGCAGATCAGCAAATTCCAATTGAAGATCGATTGAAGTCCGAAAATATTAAATTTGCTAAAAGTTTTTCTACCCAGCATCCTAAGGGCTACTATTTAAGTGGTAAACCCACGGATTTAAATCAAGCCTTAGCAGATAAACGTGAAATTTTAGGCGAAGACAGTTTTTTAAATGCCAGTACTTCCGAAAATAATGAAAAATTAACTTATACCATTCATGACAAGAAATGGTTGTCAGAAAAAAAACAAGTGGAAGCTGTCTTAAAGAATTTTTTACAACAGGAAGATCAAATTTTATTTGGTCAGGAGTATGCTTATTTAGCAGATGATTCGAGTTTCACTAAAGATTATCCGTTTATAGTGGCAACTCAAAGCTATGAAAATATTCCGATCGATGATAGTTCGAGTCGTTTAGAGATTGCCTTAGAAAAGCAAAACGAGAACTATTTGTTACTTAGTTATACGCAGACTCATATTTCAGATTTGATACCTTTGCGCGAATCGATGAAGCTATATTCAGAATCTGAGATTATTGATACTTTGTATGTTAACAATAAAATTTCCAATAATGCTACAATCGAATGGACCCATCTAGCCTATACATTGACTTTGAAAGTACGTGGACAAAATGTCTATGTGCCTGCCTGGTTTGTAAAAATCAAAAAAGAAGATGGTTCAATTCAAATAGAAAAAATAAATGCACTGACAAATCGAGTCATTACAAATAGTCAGGTTCAAAAGGTAGAAAACACTTAAAAAGCTGTGTATAATGGAAGTAGTTTTAAGCCTAGAGAGGAAGTCACAGTTAGTGGAAAAAGAACAAGCCTTTCAAGTGAGTGTATTAGCAAGTGGCAGTACTGGAAATGCCTTGTATGTTGAGACTCCTAAAAAGAAATTATTAGTAGATGCTGGTTTAAGTGGGAAGAAAATTACTTCTTTGTTAAAAGAAGTAGATCGAAAACCAGAGGATCTAGATGCGATTTTTGTTACCCATGAACATCGTGATCATGTACATGGGGTGGGTGTTTTAGCCCGTAAGTATCAGTTGGATGTTTACGCCAACAAGCCAACTTGGGATGCGATGGACGGGATCATCGGCAAAGTTGATGTAGTGCAAAAACATATTTTTGAAATGGGAAAAGTTCTGACTTTTGGAGATTTAGATATTGAAAGTTTTGGTGTTTCTCATGACGCGGCAGCACCGCAATTTTATCGTTTTAACAAAGAGGGTAAATCATTTGTAGTATTGACCGATACTGGTTATTGCAATGACCGTTTGCGTGGCATTGTACGTGGAGCAGATGCTTATTTAATGGAAAGTAACCATGACTTGGAGATGCTGCGCACAGGGAGTTATCCTTGGAGTTTGAAACAGCGTATTTTAGGTGATCGTGGTCATTTATCTAATGAAGATGGGGCATTGGTCATGAGTGATATTTTAACTGATCAAACCAAGCGGATTTATTTAGGCCATTTAAGTAAAGAAAATAATTTAAAAGAGCTAGCTCATTTAACAATGAAAAACGTGCTGACAGAATACGATCTAGGTCCGGAAATTGCTTTTCAGATTTGTGATACAGATCCTAACCAGGCCACTCAACTGTTTGCCATTTAAAGCTGAATTATTAAAAAAGACGGGAGACTTTAAAATAGTCTCTCGTCTTTTTAAGTGAATAGCGGAAGGATCACATTTGCCAGGACAACAAAGCTATTCATACCTACATGGGTGATGATGGAAGTAGCGATCCGACCGGTTTTTCGGTAAAGCAGACAGAAAAAGAATCCCAAACTAAAATAAAGCAGTAGATGACCATCCTGATGGATCAGCGCAAATAAAAGAGAGCTTACGATCATACCGATCCAGGGGTGATTAAAAGAATCAAAAAAACCAACAACAGCACGTCGAAAAACGAATTCTTCCATAATGGGTCCACCTACCATGGCTGCTAAAGCAAAAAAAGGTTGTTTGCTGATGATTTTAATGATGTTAGTTGTATTTTGCGATTGGACAGGAATATTATTGGACTGCTCAATCTTGATTATAGCAGCCTGTAGGTAGATTGCCAGAAAGATTCCAATAATACCTATTATAAAGGTGACTGCGATTTTACTTTTATGTCTTTCAAAAGATAATATTTCTTTTTGAAATAAATAAAATAAAAACATTAAAGCAGCCCCTAAAAGATAGGTAAATGTTGTCATTTTTATATTTAACTGTTGAGTGGGTGCAATTATTGGAGCAAAAAAAGCAAATACATATAATAAAATCGTTAATAGTGAATATTTTTTAACTGTCATAAAGACTCCTTTCATCGATTAATCTATTATACCTAAATTTTAAGCCATCTGACAAATTCTATTATCTGACTTTTTTTGACTTTTAATAAAAAAAGTAGATAAATTACTTGCAATATTTCCTAGAAATGATACTATGGGAAATGTAGTTAGCACTCAATGTGATAGAGTGCTAATAAGAAAAATAAAGTAGATTTTATTTGGAGGGATTTATAGTGTTAAAACCATTAGGTGATCGCGTGATGATCGAAGTTGCGCAAGAAGAAGAAAAAACAGTCGGAGGCATTGTTTTGGCATCTACTGCTAAAGAAAAACCTCAAACAGGAAATGTTGTGGCTGTGGGAGACGGACGTACACTTGATAATGGTGAAGTGGCTAAGGTTCCTGTAAAAGTCGGCGATACAGTATTGTTTGAAAAGTATGCCGGTTCCGAAGTGAAATATGAAGGTAAAGACTACATGATCTTTTCTGCCAAAGACATTGTAGCTATTGTTGAATAAAAAAATATTTTTGAGGTGAATAATTAATGGCAAAAGATATTAAATTTTCAGAAGATGCTCGTCGTGCGATGTTACGCGGGGTTGACAAATTAGCAGATACAGTAAAAGTAACTTTAGGCCCAAAAGGTCGTAATGTTGTTTTAGAAAAATCTTATGGTTCTCCTTTGATCACCAATGATGGTGTAACAATCGCTAAAGATATTGAATTAGAAGATCATTTTGAAAATATGGGTGCTCAACTGGTTTCTGAAGTAGCATCAAAAACCAACGATATCGCTGGTGATGGTACGACAACTGCGACTGTTTTAACACAGGCAATCGTTAGTGAAGGGATGAAAAACGTTACTTCTGGTGCCAATCCTTTAGGTGTTCGTCGCGGAATTGAATTAGCAACTAAAACAGCAGTAGAAGAATTAAAAGCAATTTCTACTCCAGTTAATTCAAAAGAAGCCATCGTTCAAGTTGGTGCTGTATCTTCAGGTAGCCAGCAAGTGGGTCAATATATTTCTGACGCAATGGAAAAAGTAGGTAATGATGGAGTTATCACGATTGAAGATTCTCAAGGAATCGATACTGAATTAGATGTTGTTGAAGGAATGCAGTTTGATCGTGGCTACCTTTCTCAATATATGGTAACTGATAATGACAAAATGGAAGCTGATTTAGAAAATCCTTATATTTTAATTACAGATAAAAAGATTTCTAACATTCAAGATATCCTTCCACTATTAGAATCAGTTGTTCAACAATCAAAACCATTATTGGTTATTGCTGATGATGTAGATGGTGAAGCTTTACCTACTCTTGTTTTAAATAAGATTCGCGGCACGTTTAATGTAGTTGCTGTTAAAGCACCTGGTTTTGGTGACCGTCGTAA
>DATGVB010000182.1:0-11802 GCA_035300805.1 Tetragenococcus sp.
AACTAGATGCTGTTTCGATTGCAACCCCCGATCATTTACATTTGGCTCCTGCTTTAACCTGTATAGAAAATGGCATTGATTTATTAATTGAAAAACCACTTGCTACAACAGTCAAAGAATGCCAAGAAATTTTGGATGCGGCAAAACGTAATCATGTCCGTGTAGCTGTTGATTTTCATAAACGATGGGATCCGGCATCTATCCATGTCTATAATGAATTAAATAGCGGCGATCATTATCCGATTCGTGGTTATATGAATATGGATGATACCATTGATATTCCTACAAAATGGTTTAAATGGGGAAATTCTTCTGATCCAGTTAATTTTTTAGGAATTCATTGTGTTGACTTAATGCGCTGGTACATGGGGTGTGAAGCAACAGAAGTTTATTCTGTCGGCTCTAAAAAACTATTACCAAGTATGGGTGTAGATACCTATGATAGTATTCAATCTATTATCACTTTTGAAAATGGCTGTCAGTGGGTTTTAGAAAATTCCTGGATTTTGCCGTCGGGATTTCCTAAGGCCGATGATGGACGTACATCAATTATCACTTCAGAAAAATATATTCGTGTAAATAGTCAGGCGCGTGGAGTAGAAGTGATAGATAACGAAAAAGTTAATACACCTAACGTATTTTTCTTTAATCATTTTAATGGGAAAATATTTGGCTTTGGGGCCGATCCAATTAATAGCTTTGTGGATTGTCTAATAAATAAAAAGGACTTTGTCGCTGATGTTTATGATGGCTTACAAGCAACAAAAATCACAGAAGCAATCCATAAGAGTCTGAAAGAAGGCAAAGCAGTAAGTATTTAATTGAAAAGAAGGTAATGATTATGAGTGAACAAAAGATGGTTAGAATTGACTATAGATTGATTCATGGTCAAATAATTGCAAAATGGATCAAATTTCGTCCGGTAGATCGGTTGATTGTTGCCGATGATGAATTAGTACAAGATGATTTTATGAGTGATATTTATAAGATGGCTGTGCCTGAACATGACGTTGACATCATAAAGGTTGCTGATTTGAAACAATATCTGGAAAAAAAGGATGATAAAGTGATGGTTATTTTTAAAGATGTAACCAATGCTTTAAAAGCTTATAAAGAAGGTGTTAGTTTAAAAGAGTTAAACGTAGGTGCTGTACAAAGTCAGAAAGATAGACAAACAATTACCAGCGGAGTAGCGTTGTCAGCAGAAGAATATAAATCTTTAACAGAAATGCAGGATAGTGGGGTAGATGTATATGTACAGCCGATTCCTGAAAACGAAAAAATAACATTAAAGAGTTTAAAACAGAAATTTGAATAGAATGGAGTCGATAACATGGATAATAATCTATTGATGGCTATTGCTATGGCTTTTATCTACTGGATCAGCCGTGGTATGATCGGTGGATATTTCGCACTATTTTTCATTGGAAATCCTATCTTTGTTGGTATAATTGCTGGATTGATTTATGGTGATATTACTAAAGGCTTAATGATCGGGGGGAGTATTTCAGCAGTTTTTGCCGGGATCATAGCACCGGGTGGGAATATGCCCACCGATCAGGGGATGGCAGCTACGACCATGATTCCAATTGCCTTGAGTACAGGATTGTCAGTCCAGCAGGCAGTAGCCTTTGCAGTCCCACTTGGCTTGGTCGGAGCTCAATTAATGAATTTAAGAAAAATTATTAATATTCCGCTCGTTCACAAGGCTGAACAATATGCTGATGATTTGAATATTAAGGGAATTGAACGAACTGCAACTTTATTTCCGGCAGTTACTTCTTTTTTGATCCTGTTTATTCCGGTATTTATAGTGGTATTGTTTGGAAGGGGAGTTGTTCTTTCAGCATTAGAATTTATTCCAGAGTGGATCATGCACGGCTTAGAAGTAGCAGGTGGAGTGTTACCGGCTGTCGGATTTGCCTTAATCATGAATGCAATCGGAAAAACAAGACTAATTCCATTTACTTTGATTGGATTTATTCTTGTATCAGTGTTACAGCTTAATAACTTGGTAACAGGGATTTTAGCGATTTGTATTGCAATCATTATCATTATGAATCGCCGCCAAATTACGAAAGCTTTGGAGGAATAAAGTCATGACTACAACAGAAAAAAAATATAAATTGACACAAAAAGATATCAACAGAACCATGTTCAGATGGTATTTTACTACAGAGATGTCTTTAAATTATGAAAAAATGCAGTCTATAGCTTTTACTTATGCGCTGTTACCAGTAATAAGTAAATTATATGGCAAAGAAGAGGATCGTAAGGAAGCTATTCAACGTCATTTAGAATTATTTAATACAAATACTACTTCTGGAGGATTGATTTTAGGGACCGTCTTAGCCATGGAGGAAGAGAAATCAAGTAACGACAGTATTTCTGGAAACGCCATCGTTGGAATCAAGACTGGACTAATGGGACCGGTAGCCGCTTTCGGGGATTCCTTTAGTGCTGGTACACTGCAGACTTTGTGTATTTTAGCAGCCAGTACTATGGCGGCAGCAGGATCCTATCTGGGACTTTTGATGCTTTTTCTGGGAAATTTTATTTTGATGTCCGAACTAGTTATTACAACTAATCTGACTTATAAAAAAGGTCGAGAAGCCATTAAAGACGTATTGTCATCAAAAGTTATGACCGATGTTTTAGAAGGAGCTAACATACTAGGGATGATGATGATGGGGGCCTTAACCGCTGCCATGGTATCTCTAAAGACGGTATTGTCAGTGACTTTTGGTGAAACAAAGATGGCGATCCAGGATAATATCGATAAATTAATTCCAGGTTTATTTTCAATATTAGTTCTATTCTTGTTTTATTACCTAATTCGCAAGAAAAACGTAGGAATCGCTAAAATCATCTTCGGTACAATTATTGTCTCAATTGTTTTGTCATTCTTTGGTATTGTCTAGTAAAGAAAGGAATATAATGAAGGGTATATTATTAGTAAGTCATGGAAACCTGGCTATGGAAATGAAAAATACCGTTGAATTGTTTTCTGGAAAAGCTGAACAATTTGAGGCTGTATCTTTGCTCCCAAGCCAGGAAATTAAAATATTTGAACAATCACTTCAGTCCAGTATTGATCAGCTGGATTCAGGACAGGGCGTAGTTGTTTTTTGTGACTTAGCTTTTGGAACGCCTTGCAATCTAGTCGGCAAAATGTTAGGAATGGATGCCTATAAAAGTCGTCTGCGGTTAATTACGGGGATGAATTTACCGATGATTTTAGAATATTTGCAGACACGACAGCAAGAACTCAAATCGAAAGAAATTATCCAAGTTGGAAAAGATGGGATATTTGATTTCAATGAGCGAATAAGATAATTTATTTTAAGTTGCCTTTCTGTTTTATAATGGTGGTAGTCATCAGACCAATTATATAGGGAGTATATCATAAAAAATTGGGTAAGTTATTAAGCCAGACTGCGGTCGTATCGATCGAATTTAAAATTTCAGGAAAGTATTTTCGATAGCAGCAGCTAGGTGACAGATATTATTGATAAGGCTAAAATAAAGACTCGCCGATACCGTCGTCAAAGTAGGAAGACTCTTAATACAATTATGCAGGATATTATCTTGATTTTTAAGTTAAAGTTATACATTAGGTCTAATTATCGTTATACCTAATGTATAATTTGTGCTATAATGTAATAGAGGTGATCAGTGATGGAAATAATGAAAGAAAATGGTAATATCAAAAAATGGGGAAATACGAAAGGAATTGTTTTGCCTAAAGCAGTTTTAAAAAATGCTGATCTAAAGGATAAAGAAAATGTAACTATTAAGGTAGAAATTAAAGAAGACGGAAAAAAAAGAATTATTATTGAAGATGCAGGAGAGGATCAGCTGAAGATACTAGATGAACTGGCCGGAGTTATCCGATTACCGGATAGTTTTAGTGTGCGAGAAGAACGTAATAGTAGAAAACAAGAACGGTTGGTAAAACATGAAGTGCATCATTGACATTAATATTATATTGGACGTTTTAGCAGAAAGAAAAGAGTTTTATAAGCAGTCAAGAGAAGTGTACATGTTATCTGTTTACGGAGTTATCCATGGATGTATAACAGCTAACATGATTACTGATATCTACTATATTCTAGAAAAATACGGCAGTAAAAATGTTGAAAACGAGATTCGAAAACTACTTCAGTTAAATGAAATACTGTCGATCACAGAATTGGATTGTATCAACGCATTAGATTTAGCTGGAAACGACTATGAAGATAATCTTATTGTGGCTACAGCGAAGCGTAACGGCGTAAATAGCATAGTTACTAGAAATACTGATGATTACAAAACAAGCGGCATGATTGTTTACACACCGGATGAGCTGATCAATAAATTTAAATAAGGATGATTCTAAAAAAGAGAGCGTGCTCAATTTGTGAACACGCTCTTTTGCTGTTATCAGAAAGTAAGGCCTAAGTCATCTTATTCCCAGGCACTACCATGCTGATGGATGCTCCTTGTCAAGCCCATACGGTTTCACAAGCCCTCAATTGTAATTTTTTAATTTCTTTCAATGGTCGTTCCCGAGGAGTCGCAGAGTTTAAAATTTTTCTAGATAGGTTATTTATTCAATCTTAAACTCTATGCACGATAGATAGAAGGATGTCTAACATCCGACTGCCTTTGAGAATGACCGAATAAGGGATTATCCAAGTCTCAGAGTGTTTTAATTTGTACACCTTACTTGAAAGTCAGATGTTTTTTTTTAAGTGTTTATGTGGCAACTTCAATAATAAATGAAATTTTACAATGTTTTTTTATACCTCAGGCTGCTAAGTTCATTATAAAATGCAACTAATTTTACATTTATAAAATTGAAAATAGTACCATATCTGCTGCATGATAGGGTACTATTAAAGGTTTTTTCACTGAATACTTTTCGAATAGAACACTTAACTTCCTACAACAAATCCTTGGTATCGGATTCCACAGATGGGAATAGATAAATCAGTCGACTCAATTCTTCTTGCCCCCAGCCAAATTCAACAGCCGGTAAAATCGAATTGATGGCATTGTCGGCTTTGTCACTTACTTCAACTGCGCCTACTATTTTTTGATTTTCATCATAGACTAGGGTGTTTTTAGCAATCGTTTCATTATCTACTAAACGATACCAGCCATCTAATAAGTCATTTTCCTTTACTTTGTAGGAAGAATCAGAAGAAACTTCATCTGGGTTAACGCCTACTTGAGCAATTCGTGGTGAAGTAAAGACAACCGATGGAATAGCTGGGTAATTGATCGGCTCAGTTGTTTCACCGCTAAAGAGTTGCATCAGATAAGTACTTTCAAAAATCGCCGTTGGTGTTAATTTAGGCTGGTTCTTAGCAACAACATCGCCAGAAGCATAAACTCCTGCAACAGTGGTTTGTAAATGATCATCCACTTCGATTCCTTTTGAATTATATTTGATGCCGACTTCGTCTAAGCCGAGATTTTCTACATTGGGAATGCGTCCTGAAGCATCCAGGATCCAGTCAGTCGCTAAAGTCTGCTCATCATTATAATGCACCATGTACTTGTCAGCTTTTTTATTAAAGGAATTGATTTTGGCATTTTTGACAAAAGTAACGCCGCGATTGGTCAAATCCTGTAATACTTCATAGACATACGGTTGATAGAAAGCGCGCAAAGCTTTATCATGATGCATCAAAACAGTTACCTTGGCACCTGCTGCATTGGCCATAGTCGCAAATTCTAAACTAATATAGCCACTGCCGATAATAGTGATATCTTGCGGTAATTCTGTTAATGCCATGAACTCTGAGCTGTCATGAGCTAGCTCGGTTCCAGGAATAGTTAAGCGATGAGGACGTTGCCCCGTGGCGATAACAATATTTTTGGCGGTCTTTTTTTCACCATTTACTGTGATTGTATGGGCGTCGGTTACTTTGCCATATCCATGAATGATTTCAACGCCGGAATCTGACAGCAAACCACTGATAAAATCGGGTAAGCCATCGATTACTTCATGTTCGTGTTTGACATTTTCGGACCAGTTGAAAGAAAAATCACCACTTACGATTTTTTGTAGCCGTTCTTGTAAACGCAACAGCTCAACGGGGGCATCCAAGGTGATTTTAGCGTTGCATCCGCGATTCGGACAAGTACCGCCGATTTTGTCTTCTTCAATGACACCTACTTTGTAACTCTTGGCTGCTAAAGGAGCAGCACCGTCAAAAGTTCCATGTCCAGCGCCCACGTAGAGCACGTCATATTGATAAGTTTTTTCTGCCATTATCCTTCTCCTTCTTTCTTAAATAAATACTTCTACATTATCTAGATTACAATATGTTCGTATAACTATGCAAAGAAAAACATTTATTGTCCTTAGAGTGGCAAGTATTCATCAAGATTTTTCATAGAAATAGCATTTATCGTAACCGTTTTCTTTTGCTTGTGTTATAATTCATTTAAGAAGAGGAAGTGACTTTAATGGTTGATTTTAAGAATCTTGTGGTAAAGGATCGATCCTATCGTCGATTTTATGAAAATGAAAAAATCGGCAAACGAGAAATGCTTAAGCTGATTGACTGTGCACGCTTGACAGCTAGTGGACAAAATCATCAGGGAATGCGTTATCGTCTGGTTTGTAGTGAAAAAGAGTGTGAAAAACTGTTTGCTACTCTGGCTTGGGCGGCACTTTACAAAGAGTGGGAGGGTCCTAAAAAAGGCCAGCGTCCAGCTGCTTACATCCTATGTGTGCGTGATAAAAGTGTAAATAAAAATTTAACCTTTGATGACGGTATTGTTGCTTCAACAATCACACTTGCAGCAGCTGCCAATGGGATCGGCAGTTGCATTTTACAAAATTGTCAATATCAGAAAGCTTTTGAAGCTTTGGGAATTGATCCAGAAAGATATGCTTTTAGTTGTGTGATTGCTTTAGGCCATCCTAGTGAAAAAGTGGTTTTAGAAGAAATGAAAGATGACCAGACAAATTACTGGAAAACGTCAGATGACGTCCATCATGTACCCAAAAGAAGACTGGAAGATATTTTGCTTTAAAAAATTCCTATCAGGTGATCCGAGTCTAAAAGCTTTGGTTTACTTGATAGGAACTTCTTTTAGCTACTCTAGATTGACAATAACTGATTAATTAGTTATAATTAAAATATGAGAAAAATAGATAAAAATAAACAACGGGCAATTAAGCAGGCTGTGTTTGACTTAAGTCAAAGTGAAGGACTTTTTAATATGACAACTGCTAAGATTGCCAAAACTGCCGGTGTGAGTCCGGCCACCATTTATTTGTATTATCAGGACAAAACTGATTTGTTGAGTCGTATATATGAGGAGGTCAAAACGAATTTACACGATGGATTGGATAAAGTAATCAACTTAGAAGATCGTCTTGATGAGCAGGTAAGACAAACAATCGATTACACTATAAAGCAATATCGCAAATATCCTAAACAAGCTCACTTCATGGATACTCTCTGGAATAATTCTGAATTGTTAGATGAAAAGGCAGTAGAATTTGGCAATACAATGGAAGATGCGTTATCAGAGCTTTTGGACCGTATTCAGGCGTCTGAAGAATATGCAGATGTTTCGCGCGACATATTAAATAGTTTTTTATCTGTCCCAACGACCGTACTGGAAATGGACCCGCAGATGGATGGAAAAAAATTAGAGCTGATTAGTGAAATGGTAATAAAGGCTATAAAAAAATAGTCTTTATTGTTCGTACAAAACTGATCAATCAGTCATTTAATCATACCTGTTCATAATGGGAAGGATCGAGAAGAATGAAAAAATTTTTATTGACTGCTAGTCTGCTTTGTAATGTTGTCTTATTCTATCAACTATCCGAATGTCAAAAGGATTTATATGATCAGAGTCAACGAGCAGAATTTTACCGAAAAAAACTAATCGTTAATTTTAAAAAATAAAGAGGGGTACTATCAATGGTTAGAAAAACAGTTTTAGTCACTGGTTCCAATAGTGGTATTGGCTATCAGACTGCTCTAAGTTTAGCACAACAAGGACATCAGGTGATTCTTCATGGTCGTAACGAACAAAAAGTACAAAAAGCTTTAGTTGAAATCCGTGAAAAATCGGGCAACGAAAGCATTGATGCTGTTGTGGGTGATCTTTCTTTGATGGCAGAAGTCCAAAAAGTAGCTGATAAGATCAAAGTAAAATATGATCATTTAGATGCTCTGATCAATAATGCCGGTTCACAGATGGGTAAAGAACGTTCAGTGACTGCTGAAGGTCATGAAAGGACTATGGCGATCAATGTCTTTGCTCCAGTATTTTTGAGTCAATTATTACTGGAATTACTTGAAAAAAGTGAAGATGGACGGATCTTGACCGTTTCTTCAGCTTCTTATAATCAAGGGACCAGCGATCAGTATTTAGCTGATATAGAGTTAGAAAATAACTATTCTTTCAGCAGAGCCTATGGTCTATCTAAACTTTATGTCTTATGGGCGATGTGGCATTTGGACTCACTGCTCAGAGCAAAAGGGGTCGAAAATGTGACTGTTAATTGCATGGAGCCTGCCAGCGCTCTGACCAATTTAGGAAGTGAGTCAGCCTCAAAACGACCTGGTATCTGGAAGATCATTTATGTTTTATGGCGTCCTATGATGAAAAATCCATCAATAGCTGGAAAAACCAATGCTCGTCTTGCAGTTAGTGACGAATATCAAGGCATGACGGGTAAATTTTTTGACACTCAGGGACGCATTGAAAAAGAAGAACGGAAATATTATTCCAAGGAAAATGAACAAAAAGTCTGGGACTATTGTATGGAAGTGATTCGTCCTTTTCAAATAAAAAAACATTCAAACATATAGATGATAGATAAAAAAGGAGACTAGGATACAAATCCTAGCCTCCTTTGTAGTTTTCTACTAGTGTTTGCAGAATAGCTTTGATAGGCTAAAGTTGCTAATTTTTCACTGTTTACATAACCGCTGGGGGCATTTAAGATACCTGGAATACGATTGATGATAGTTGCACAAGTATGATCGACAGTGTCTGGTTTTTCTACTGAAAATTTCATATCCGACTGGCCGATAATTTCCCAGTCACACATGTCACCATCAGTTTTGCGGTAAACTTTTCCAATACATTCAACTTCTAATTCGATTACTTGTCTGGTTTGAACTGACATACCAATTGCATCACGAGCTGAATTAATTGATAAGTTTAAATAATTTTTAGCTTAATTTGACAAATGAAAATATCAAAAAGGAAAGTCCCAGTCTTCATCATCGTCATTATCCCAATATTCAGGATCCATTTGATATTTTTCAAGTTGTTTTACTTCTTCAGGCAGATATTCGAGAATCATTATACTTCAGAAGTGATTTACCTAAGACCAGAAATGATTTTATTTTTTAAGGTGATAAAAAATCTGATTGGAGTTGCTTGGTTAGAAGTTTTTCTTTCTTACTTTTCTTCATTTCTGTACTTGTTTGATTAACTAAACTAATTATCTATTTCCAGTTTAGCATGAACAACCTGAAATAAATACTGGCAATCTTATTAAATATTACGGCTAGATTTTATGCGAGTATTTTTCTGAAAATTTCATTGAAATAATTAGTAGATAGGTTTATGATAGGAATATCATAATATTTATATTTCAATTTTAGTATCAGATTAATTGTAAAAACTAAAGGTGGTTAGGGAGTTACAGGAATGGAATTTATTAAGAAGAATTATCAAGGTGTTTTACTAGCATTTGTAATTGCACTTGCTGCAAGTTTTTTAGGGGACCAGTTTAAGTTGGTCGGAGGACCAGTTTTTGGGATTTTGCTGGGATTGTTGATCGCCTTTATTCCACGTAAGGAAAGTTTTGCCTCAGGAATTCAATTTACTTCTAAAAAAATCTTACAGTACGCAGTGGTTTTATTAGGTTTTAGTATGAATTTATATCAGATCTTTGCCGTGGGAAAGCAGTCACTTTTGATCATCTTGGCAACGATTACGACTGCTTTAGTGGTTTCTTATTTTATCAGTAAAAAAATGAATATTCCTTCCAATGTATCGATTTTAGTCGGAGTTGGCTCTTCGATATGTGGTGGATCAGCGATTGCAGCCACTGCACCGGTGATCGATGCTGAGGATGAAGAAGTCGCTCAATCGATTTCAGTCATTTTTTTGTATAATATTATTGCCGCGATCTTGTTTCCGATTTTCGGTCAGCTGTTAGGTCAGAATGATATCGGTTTTGGAATGTGGGCAGGTACGGCGATCAATGACACTTCTTCTGTTGTTGCAGCAGGACAAACTTGGTCCTTGGCTCATGGTAGTGATGTGGCCTTACATTATGCGACCATTGTTAAATTGACTCGCACCTTGGCGATTATTCCGATCACTTTGGCTTTATCTTTTTATCGTTCTAAGAAAAATGTCGATACAAATGTTAAAATGCGCGAGACATTTCCCTGGTTTGTACTATTTTTCTTGTTGGCTGCAATTATCAGTACAGTCTTTGAAATTAACGAGGTAATTGTTAGTAATTTAACTATATTAAGCAAATTCATGATCACTATGGCAATGTCAGCAATTGGTCTAAATACAAATTTAGTGAAATTGGTAAAATCAGGAGCGAAACCATTGTTGCTAGGTTTTTGTTGCTGGATCAGTATTATGCTGGTAAGTTTGGCGATGCAAAAATTATTGGGGATTTGGTAACAAAACGAGCTGTTTTCAGCTCGTTTTTTATGTGGTTACAATGTGGCGTTTATTGGCACCACATCAGCTGATGTATGTCCAATCTGATTAATATTGGCCCCACTTCGGGCAAGGTATGTCCGATCTGCATGTTATTGGATATACATCGATTGGTTACCGCAGTTTCAAACGGGCAAATTTATCGAAAGTTAAAACTGAAACCTAATTTATTGTGAAAACGATTTACACTCAAGGCTAAAAAGTGTAGTCTAATATTATAGGTTATTTTATAGCCTATAATATTATAAAAGGAGGAGAAATCTATGGGCGAAATACAAGTAATACCTGTTATTATTTTATGTGTTTACATTCTAATTATGGTCTCGATCGGTTTTTTTGTAAATAAATTTACAATCAATACCAGTACAGACTATATGCTGGCAGGCAGAAACATGGGAGTACTAATGATTGCCTGTTCCCTTGCAGCTAACAATGTGGGCGGTGGAAGTACTACTGGAGTAGCAGCTAAAGCTTTTGACGGCTGGGGTTTAAGCGCTGCCTGGTATGTCTTGGCAGCTGCAGTTGCAATGATACCACTTTCGTTTTTTGCTCCAAAAATCAGAAAGACGATGGCTGTGACCATCCCGGAAGTTGTGCATCGCCGTTTTGGCAAATATGCCAGCATTTTTACTGCTGTTTTAAATGTGCTTTCATTATTTTGTCTGACAGCATCACAAGTCTTAGCCTCGGCAACAGTGATTAGTACGATCACAGGGATCCCTTTAAATGTTGCGGTTCTGGTTTCAGGGACCATTGTTATTTTGTATACGACTTTAGGAGGCATGTTAGCCGATGCTATTGCCGACATTCTGCAATTCTTCATTATTTTTTTCGGATTATTGATAACGGTACCTTTTGTCATTAAAGGTGCTGGTGGTTGGGGAGCTATTTCTGCAGCTTTACCTAATGTAGAATTAGATATGTTTAAGATCGGGATTCCTACAATTTTAGGTCTGATTTTCAATTATTTTTGTACTTTTCTTTCAGGTCCTGAAATGGTCAGTCGTTTCTCTAGTGCAGAAGATGAAAAAACAGCCGTGAAAGCTTCCGTTCTGTCTGCTGTTTTGATGTGTTTGCTGGCCT
>DATGVB010000183.1:0-8137 GCA_035300805.1 Tetragenococcus sp.
ATATCGCAGCAGGATTAGCAATTATCGGATCAGCATTGGGAGCAGCTTATGGTAACTCAAAGGTAGCTGCAAAAACCGTTGAATCAATGGCTCGCCAACCTGAAATTGCGGGAGATTTACGTTCGACGATGATCTTAGCGATGGCCTTTATCGAAGCCGTTCCAATTTTAGGTATCGTTGTTGCTTTACTTTTGGTCTTATAGTAACAGCAAGAAGCGAAGGTGAGTGTTACAAAGACCTTCGCTTTTTTTACAAGGAAAGTAACGGAATCTGGAGTAAAGGAGCGATAAAGTATGCTCAATCAATTGGTTTTGTCAGTTGCAGAGGTTCATAATACGACGATCTCTAGTATTGTAGTGGTTAGTGGCTCTTTCTTGATCTTACTGGCATTGCTGAAAAAATATGCTTGGAATGCCGTTGTGGGCATGATGGACAAGCGTGAAGAAAAAATTGCAAGTGATATCGATACAGCTGAACAATCACGTGAAAAAGCGCAGAAACTAGCAGAAGAACGTCAGACACAACTAAATTCTTCCCGTGCTCAAGCAACTGATATTATCAGAAATGCTAAAAGTACTGGTGAAAGTAGTCGTCAGCAACTGATTGCAGATGGCCAGACACAAGTCAGTAAAATGCGCGAAAAAGCACAATCAGATATCCTGAATGAACGTGAAAATGCGATGGAGTCAGTTAAAGATGATGTAGCTGATTTATCTTTAGAAATTGCAAAAAAAATTTTACAAGAAGAGCTATCTGAACAAACACATCGTGCTTTGATCGATCAATATATTGAAAGTATGGGATCAGATCATGAAACTAGATAAAAACACAGTAGCAAAACGTTATAGCAAAGCCTTATTTGAGTTGGCAACTGAACAGGAAAAAGTCGAAGCAGTCTATGCTGATTTATTACAACTACGTCATATTTTTAATGATGTTCCCGGCTTGGAAAACATTTTAAGTGATAGCCGCTTAAATCTTGCTGAAAAAAGAGCCATTATGGATAACCTGTTGGAAGGTTTTGACGGCATCGTGGCAAATGCTTTAGAAATTATTTTTCAATATGGACGAATGTATGATATATACTTAATCATTGATGAGTTTGAAAAGCGTTATGATGAGGCCAGGGGAATCTTAGAAGTAGAGGTTACCACAGCTGTGAATTTGCCAGAAGAGCAAAAAGAACGTTTGACAAATGCCGTAGCTCAAAAGTTCGGTTATCAAACTGCAACTTTGTCTGAGCATGTCGATCCAGCAATTATCGGCGGTGTGATCGTGGAAAGTAATTATCAGATTATTGATGGCAGTATTAAGAAACGCTTAGAAAACTTGCGTAAGAATTTAAGTAGATAGAAGATTGAGGTGAAGTAAATGGCCATTAAAGCAGAAGAAATCAGTGCTTTGATCAAAGAGCAAATCAAAAACTACGAAGAAAAGCTATCGATCGAAGAAATTGGTACAGTAACTTATGTAGGTGATGGAATCGCTCGTGCACATGGTTTGGAGAATGCGATGAGTGGTGAACTACTTGAATTTTCAAATGGTTCATTCGGTATGGCTCAAAACTTAGAATCAAATGATGTAGGAATCATCATTTTAGGCGAATACGATAATATTCGTGAAGGCGATAAGGTAAAAAGAACGGGTCGTATCATGGAAGTGCCAGTAGGCGAAGAAATGATTGGTCGAGTTGTTAATCCTTTAGGACAAGCGATTGATGGTAAGGGCGAAATCAAAACCGACAAAAGTCGTCCGGTTGAAGCTGCGGCTCCTGGAGTAATGCAGCGTCAGTCAGTTTCACAACCTTTACAGACAGGATTAAAGGCCATTGATGCTCTAGTGCCTATTGGCAGAGGACAACGTGAACTGGTTATTGGCGACCGTAAAACAGGCAAAACATCAATTGCCATTGATACGATCATAAACCAAAAAGATCAAGATGTGATCTGTATTTATGTAGCAATTGGTCAAAAAGATTCAACTGTTCGTTCACAAGTGGAAGTTTTACGAAAATTTGGAGCGCTGGATTATACTATAGTGGTTACTGCAGGAGCCTCTCAACCTGCTCCACTATTATATATTGCACCTTATGCAGGAACTGCTATGGGTGAAGAATTTATGTATAATGGCAAAGACGTTTTGGTGGTCTTTGACGATTTATCAAAACAAGCGGTTGCTTATCGTGAGCTTTCTCTATTATTACGTCGGCCGCCAGGTCGTGAAGCTTATCCGGGGGATGTTTTTTATCTACATTCACGTTTGTTAGAAAGAGCGGCGAAACTAAGTGATGATTTGGGCGGCGGTTCTCTAACTGCTCTGCCATTTGTGGAAACACAAGCCGGTGATATTTCCGCTTATATTCCAACCAATGTGATATCTATTACGGATGGGCAGATTTTCTTAGAAAGTGATTTGTTTTATTCAGGCGTTCGTCCGGCCATTGATGCTGGTTTATCGGTATCACGTGTAGGTGGATCAGCCCAAATTAAGGCAATGAAAAAAGTTGCCGGGACGTTACGTTTAGACTTGGCATCTTATCGTGAACTAGAAGCATTTACGCAATTTGGCTCCGATTTGGATCAGTCAACACAAGCTAAATTAAATCGTGGCCGTAGGACTGTTGAAGTCTTGAAACAGAATTTACATGAACCTTTAGTTATTGCTAAACAAGTTCTTATTTTGTATGCTTTGATTCATGGCTTTTTAGATACGATCCCAGTTAATCAGATATTAGACTTTGAAAAAGAATTATTTGATTATTTTGATGCTAATCATGCCGAGATATTTGCAGAAATCAATGAAACAAAAAATTTACCGGCCGCTGAAAAATTAGATGAACCGATTAAAAAATTTGTTGAAAACTTTATGGCTGAAAAACAAAATGGCTCATTAAGAGACAGCGTTCGTAACTTGTAAAAAGAAGAGGTGAGCTAAATGGGAGCTTCTTTAAATGAAATAAGACAAAGGATTGCTTCAACAAAAAAAACAGGTCAAATTACCAAGGCCATGCAGATGGTTTCCGCTTCAAAACTGACCAGATCAGAAGCACATTCACAGCAATTTCAAGTGTATTCAAAAAAAATACGCCAGTTAGTTACTCATATTGTGGTCAGTCAACTAGCTGATGTATCGTCTCATAAAGAATTGAAGGATGGAGCTATTAATAGTCTGCTTATCAAACGTCCGGTCAAAAAGACAGCTTATATTGTTATTACCTCTGATGGTGGCTTAGTAGGTGGTTATAATAGTTCGATCTTAAAACAAGTAATGACCATGATTGAAGAAGATCATACTCACAGTAAGGAGTATGTCATGGTTGCAATTGGTGGTACAGGGGCTGATTTCTTTAAAGCGCGGGGAATAGATGTCGCTTATGAACTGCGTCATTTATCAGATAACCCGAGTTTTGAAGAAGTGCGAAAAATTGTTAATTTGACAACATCTATGTATCAAAATGAAGTTTTTGATGAATTATATGTTTGTTATAATCATCACGTGAATTCTTTGACCAGTCAGTTTAGAGTGGAAAAAATGCTGCCGATCTCGGACTTGAATCCAGAAGAAGCCAATGAGTATGAAGAAGAGTATATTTTTGAGCCTTCTGAAGAAGAGATATTGCAGGAACTGTTGCCACAGTATGCTGAGAGTCTGATTTATGGCGCTATTATTGATGCAAAAACTGCCGAACATGCTGCAGGTATGACAGCTATGCAGACGGCAACGGATAATGCGAATAATATTATTAGTGACTTGACGGTTTCTTATAACCGGGCACGTCAAGGGGCAATAACCCAAGAAATTACGGAAATTGTTGGCGGAGCAGCGGCTCTGGAATAATTTCGTGAGCGAATGGAGGAAAACAAATGAGTTCAGGTAAAATTGTTCAGGTCATCGGCCCTGTTGTCGACGTTGAATTTTCACTTGATCAATCCCTACCAGATATCAATAATGCCTTGATCGTCTATAAAACAGATGAAAATAAGACACGAGTGGTACTGGAAGCTGCTCTAGAACTAGGTGATGGTGTAATTCGAACCATTGCAATGGAATCTACTGATGGCTTGCAACGTGGGATGGAAGTTGTCGATACTGGTGAGTCGATCTCAGTGCCGGTCGGCAAAGAAACTTTAGGCAGAGTATTTAATGTTTTAGGAGATACGATCGATAAAGAAGCAGCTTTTCCTGAAAATGCTGCTAGAAGTAGTATTCATAAAAATGCTCCAAACTTTAGTGATTTAAGTACAAGTACAGAAATTTTAGAAACGGGGATCAAGGTTATTGACTTGCTGGCTCCTTATCTACGAGGCGGTAAAGTGGGTCTGTTTGGCGGTGCTGGAGTAGGCAAGACAGTACTGATTCAAGAATTGATTCATAATATCGCTCAAGAACATGGTGGTATTTCAGTTTTCACCGGCGTTGGCGAACGTACGCGTGAAGGAAACGATTTATACTATGAAATGAAGGAATCCGGCGTCATCGAAAAGACGGCGATGGTATTTGGACAAATGAATGAACCACCTGGAGCACGTATGCGAGTTGCTCTGACGGGTCTGACACTGGCTGAATATTTTCGGGATGTAGAAGGTCAGGATGTCTTGTTATTTATTGATAATATTTTCCGCTTTACTCAGGCAGGTTCTGAAGTATCAGCGCTGTTAGGGCGAATGCCATCAGCGGTTGGCTATCAGCCTACTTTAGCAACTGAAATGGGACAACTGCAAGAGCGGATCACATCGACAAATAAAGGCTCGATCACTTCGATCCAGGCAATTTATGTTCCAGCTGATGACTATACGGATCCGGCGCCAGCAACTGCTTTTGCCCATCTGGATGCAACAACCAACTTGGAACGTAAATTAACGGAACAAGGAATCTATCCGGCAGTAGACCCACTGGCTTCTTCCTCGAGTGCTTTAGCACCAGAAATTGTAGGTAAAGAACATTATGAAGTTGCCACTGAAGTGCAACATACGATGCAGCGTTATCATGAATTACAAGATATTATTGCTATTTTAGGCATGGACGAATTATCTGATGAAGAAAAAGTACTGGTTGCAAGAGCACGTAAAATTCAATTCTTTTTATCACAAAATTTCCATGTGGCTGAACAATTTACCGGCCAGCCTGGTTCTTATGTGCCAGTAAAGGAAACAGTCAAAGGCTTTAAAGAAATTCTGGCCGGTAAACATGATGATCTACCGGAAGAAGCCTTTAGAAGTGTAGGTCGAATTGAAGAAGCCGTTGAAAAAGCGAAAAACTTAGGTAACTAGAAAGAGGTGCCTTATGAAGCGAAATATGACGGTAAATGTGGTAACTCCGAATGGTGTGGTTTATGATCAAAAAGCCCGCTTTGTGGTAGCAAAGACCATTAACGGAGAATTAGGGATCTTGGCAAACCACGCACCGATCATAGCTCCTTTAATCATTGATGAAGTTCGTATTACCGGAACTGCTTCAGATGAACAGGTAAATTATATTGCCGTTAATGGCGGGGTTATGGAAGTTCGTGATAATGTCGTTACAATTATTGCCGACAGTGCTGAAAAAGCCCGTGACATCGATATCAGTCGGGCTCAAAGAGCGAAACAGCGAGCACAAGAAAAAATTGCTGCTGCTAAAAAACAATCAGATATTGATGCTCAACGTCGTGCTGAAGTCGCATTACATCGGGCTTTAAATCGAATCAACGTCTCAAAGCATCGATAATTCAAAGGAGTTGTTCATTCAAAAATGGGCAACTCCTTTTTATAAAATGATAAAGATGAACTAGATTGTTTTAGAAATTATTTAATTTATGATACTATGAACTTATTGAGAAATAGTGAGTGGGGTTTAACTATGCAAATTTTTGGAATCGATGCAGTATTACGTTTGGTCTGCCATTTTGCTTTTATCTATTTAGCTTTCTGGTCGTTGGGTTCCTTGCGCTTGGAAAATTTATTTAAATCTTTCCATACTACTCAAATTCGGATGCTAATTACTTTATTAGCTATCTCAATTGGCTTTTTGACCAGCAGTTTTTTCCTAGAGATAATTGCTTTGACCAAAAACCTGTTTATAAGCTTGTTTTAGAATGATTTATTATTTACAACACTGACCAAAGTTGTGGTATAATTTAAAAGACTTTTTTTAAAAAGCGATACTTTATGGAGGGAACAAGATGGAAGAGATTATCGTTCATGGAGGTAATCCACTAAAAGGAACAGTAACGATCGAAGGAGCTAAGAATGCAGTTTTGCCAATCTTAGCAGCAAGTCTATTGGCAGAAGAGGGCACAACACACTTACGAAATGTTCCGATTCTTTCAGATGTTTTTACAATGGAACAAGTCATTCATTACTTGAATGCTAAAATTAATTTCGACACAACAAAAAATGAGATGGACATTGATGCTTCAGCTGATTTAGAGATTGAAGCACCTTATGAATATGTTAGTAAAATGCGGGCATCAATCGTTGTAATGGGACCTTTGTTAGCACGTAATGGTCACGCCAAGGTTGCAATGCCTGGTGGCTGTGCAATTGGCAAACGACCAATCGATTTACACTTAAAAGGTTTTCAGGCCTTAGGAGCTACGATCCGTCAGGAAAATGGCTATATTGAAGCAATAGCTGATAAACTGGTGGGAACCAATATCTATTTGGATTTTCCTAGTGTTGGAGCGACACAAAATATTATGATGGCTGCTGTCAAAGCACAAGGAACAACAATCATTGATAATGTTGCACGTGAACCTGAAATCGTTGATTTAGCAAATGTTCTGAACAAAATGGGAGCTAGAGTTCATGGGGCCGGGACAGAAACGATGAGAATCGAAGGTGTTGATCATTTGTATGCAGTTGACCATGCAATTGTTCAAGATCGAATCGAAGCAGGTACTTTTATGGTTGCTGGAGCCTTACCAGGCAATGATATTTTAGTTAAAGATGCAATTGCTGAGCATAATCGTCCCCTACTTTCTAAATTGCAGGAGATGGGCGTACAAGTTATGGAAACTGAAGCAGGAATCCATGTTATCGGGCCAGAACGCTTAAAGGCTACAGATATTAAAACAATGCCGCATCCTGGCTTTCCAACAGATATGCAGGCACAGATGAGTGTTTTACAATTGTTAGCTGACGGGAAAAGCGTGACAACGGAAACTGTTTTTGAAAATCGCTTTCAGCATTTAGAAGAATTGCGCAAAATGAATGCCCATATGGAAATAGATGGAAATGTAGCCATTATGTCTGGTAATGATAAATTAGAAGGGGCGCTTGTTTACGCAACGGATCTACGCGCTGCTGCTGCTTTAGTTTTAGCTGGTTTAAGCGCAAGCGGAATTAGCCGTGTTCGCAATTTGAAATATTTGGATCGAGGCTATTATAAATTTCATGAAAAATTGCAACAATTAGGTGCAGATGTAGAACGTGTTTCTGATCATAAAGAGAAAACAATTGTAAATATTTAAGAAGGGGGCTCTTTATCATTGAATCGTGATATAGTCATTACCTTGATTAAGATTTTTTCATTCATCTTAGTTGCCTTATTATTATTTGCTATCGGCTTAATGATCGGTTACAGCGGCATTGGTGATGGCTCTAGTCTGCATGTTTTTAGTCGAGCTCTGTGGAATCATATTTTTGAATTCTTCAATTCTTAAAACTATTTGACTATAAGTTGGAAATGAAACTTGATAGCTAGTTTTTATAAAGGAAGTGGCTATTTTCCTATGAAAAAAGCACTAATTGGATTGGTTCGTCTTTATCAACGTTTTATTTCACCTTTATTGCCACCCAGCTGTCGTTATTATCCAACTTGTTCGAGCTATATGATCAAAGCTCTAGAAGTTCACGGCTTTTTTAGAGGTCTATCAATGGGAATAGCTCGTATTTTACGCTGCCATCCCTTGGCTAAAGGCGGGTTAGACTACGTACCTAGGAAGTTTTCCTTGAAAAAGAATAAGGTTGATAAAGTTCAGCCGAATTATGGATTAAAAAGCGATAAGATTACAGATTAATTTTTGTAATCTTATTTTTTAATAATTTGGCTGTTGGAAAATGATAATTGAAAAAGCCGATAAAAAAGCCTTTACAATAAAAAATGCTTATTAATTATTAAAATATTATTGACAATTTTATGAATTTTCAGTATATTA
>DATGVB010000184.1:0-9130 GCA_035300805.1 Tetragenococcus sp.
TTTCAAAAGATAGTACGTAATTTAACGAAAAAACACATGAACTTTTAACTGTATCATCGTAATAATCGCTTAGATTTGCTAAGATGAAAGTAAAGAAGTAGTATTGACACTGAGATGACTTTTATGAAGACACCCTACATAGATAAAAAACAGAAAAAATCGTCCAGTAATACGATAAGAGAGATTTTTTCTTGCCGGCAAGTTATCTAGGCATGACAATTTTTAAAAATGCTCTGAACCATTGCCTATTTCCAAACGAAAATACACCGATACTATCTAAAAAACGATTGAATCTGAGTTAAAAATTGAAAAAGAAGCAAGCTACTGCGCTACACAATTAATCGTTAATTTTGAAAATCCTGACGTGGAATGCTTGAATTATTATCAAAAATTAGTGTATTACGACTTATCTGAAAAGTGTAGCCGATATTTATATTGAACAAAAGGAGAGATAAAAATGGCAAGCTGTTGCAACAATGGGAAAATGGGTAAAGTAAAAAAACCGTTTTATAAGAAGATGTGGTTTTGGGTTACCATCGTTATTTTAGTGATGATTATTGGTGGTACTTTACAATGACAGTATAGAAAGTGCTACTTAGTCTGGTAGTGCTCACAAAACAAAAGATCAGCCTTTTAAGGCTTAGACTGTAGACAAATAGATTGAGAATCTCTATTTTAGAGGTTTTCAGTCTATTTTTTTGAAAATGGACAAAAAAATAAAAAGATGTCTGCCCTTTCGCTAACCACGTAGCCAATTTTTTCAGATTCATTGCGGCAAACGTAAGCATCGTTCTACCAAGTGATCTTTTGGCATTCAATCATCGACAGTGACCATGGCAAATTGATTTCTACCATTCATTGAATTTTTGGACATCGTAAAAGCTCACTCCTTTGAATTCGTTCCCATTCTAATTATAAAAGTAAAACTGTAGATTTCATCTAATTTCTTAGACTTTGTCTACAGTCTGAGCCTTCTAAAACTTTTTTAGTTTAAAAAAAGAACCTACATTCGTATTTTTAGGTTTAAAATCAGATAAACGAGTGATTTCAAGCGAATAATCTAGCCAAAACAATATAAAAATCTGTCTAACAACACTAACATCAGAAAGAATTTTTAACATAACACTGATATGAAAACGTGGGAAATATTGATAATATGAAATCTCTTATAGAAAAGAAAACGGCAAATATGACCAGATCTGGAAAGATAGTCTCCGGACAAAAGCAGACTCTAAATTCAAAGCGACGAAAATCTAAAATAGACTAGGTAAAGGTATAAAAGTGACTAACAAAAACAGGCTACCAAAAAAAGTTAAACCCCTATGCTCAAACACATGGACATGCGACCGTGCTACGCTTAATATGCATATTCGTATTTTCTTTAGTTCATTTGATAGACAAAGGAAAAATTTTGGCTATGATTTTACTAAAGAAGCTTTTATCAAAGGTGCAGACGATAAAAAGAGGATGAAAAATATTTAAACTATGCTGATTTCAAAAAATGATACAATCCGTTTCAGAAAAACTAGTCCCTCACTTCTCTACTCTACTGATAGTCCCTGTCGGTGGAGCAATCGGTTTACGCTTTACCGAATTTTTAAGCTTAACAATAAGATTATTGAGTTTACAGAAGGGCTATAATCAAACCCACGACTTCTGCCCAACTAAAAATGAACAATCTGTCCAGAAAATAGGAATTAATGCAAAAATATTAGCTTTTTTAGAGCAATTTAAAATCGATCAAACGAATTTATTAAAAAAATGCCGAAAGTTTCGCCTTCCTCCTTTATTCTTTATAACGCAAAAGAAAGAATCATATCAAATAATTCGACGAACAAGCTACTCAAAAACTACTGTAAAAAATTAAATATCCCAACTATTACTTTTCATGGGCTTGGTCATACACATGCAAGCGTTCTTATTTTAAGGTAATAAACTTGATGGCTATTTCTAAGCATTTAGGACATGCAAATTTAGCCATAACGACATCTACCTACTCTCACCTGATCAAAGAATTGGGAAAACAAGAAAATGAGAAGATAAAGTCTGTTTTTGACGAGATTTATAAAAAATAAAAAGTTTTGGCACAAAAGAAGCAGCAAACGCTATTAACTCAACGTTTGCCGCTCTATTTTACGTCACAGAAGGGATTCGAACCCATGACCGTTCGCTTAGAAGGCGAATGCTCTATCCAGCTGAGCTACTGTGACAGTTCATTTTACAACAAAGATAATTATAAGAAACTCTCATCAGAAAGTCAAACTCTTTTTAAGGGTTTTTACCACTCTTTTGTGCAGACATCAAAAAAATCAAAAGTATGGCCTAAGAATCCCGCTAATCTTCCACTCTTTTGGCATAGCCTTGATCATTAAGCTGATATTTTCTTTTTTTATTAACTGCCATTTTCTTTATAATTTCAGTTTCTAAGTCAATTCCCAAAATTTCTGCAATACCTAAGAGATAGATCGCTACATCAGCTAATTCATCGCCAATATTTTCTTCCTGTTGGTAAGCACGAAAAGCTTCAGAGACTTCGCCGTACAAAAGTAGGAATTCAGTTTCGAGATTGGTTGTATTAAAATAGTGATCACGTTTATTTTGTAGTATTTGAGCTTGATAATCTTTTAGCGACATTTTTTCTCCTTTCATGAAAAAATCAGTAATTATTTGGAAAATATACGTTATATTATAAAACTACGTACATTATTATAATAATGTACGTAATATTATAAAAGTACGTACATTTTGTTAAACTTTAGTCAATAATTTTTATCTCATCCGCTTCTTTTGTGATCAGTGCAACTCCATCGCCCAAAGGGACTAATGAAGTAGTTAAATCAGGGTGGTTGTTGATCACAGTTAAAAACTGCTTCAATTTGCGATGAATTCCTCTTTTGCCACGTGGGATTTCTTCATCTGAAGCTAGTATTGTGCCTCCTTGAAAAATATCATCTACCATCAATACTCCGCCTTTTTTCAATAAACGCAGACATTCCGGCAAAAAAGCAATGTATTTTGATTTGGCACTGTCCATAAAGATAAAGTCATACGGACCATTCAAAGTCGGTAAGATGTCAGCTGCCTGTCCCTCTAACAAAGTCACTTTATCTTCAACGGCCAGGAATTTAAAAGTTTCTTTAGCTTCAGCGATCATCTTGTCAAAACGATCGATCGTCGTTACATGGCCTTTTTCACCCACGTATTGACTCATCAGACCAGCAGAAAAACCGATGGCCGTACCAATTTCCAAAATTTGGGCCGGCTTTAATTGGCCTAAAAGAAATTCCATAAAGACGACCGTTTCGTGTGGGATAATGGGAACTCTCCGCTTATTGGCATCTTTTTCAATTTGACTTAATTTACCTGATAATTGTTTTTGTTCTTTGCGTAGATATTCTACCAGATCGGGTTTGACTACTGGACGAAACATCATTTCATTTTGCATCTTAGCTGACTCCTTCTATCTATACTTGTTCCATTATACGAATTCTTAGAAAAAGCTGCAATCTTTTCCCGATTTTCACTTGCAATTTTTTGAATTTGCCTTTAATCTTAAAGTAATTGAATCAGTAGCAAATTCATGCTTTTAGAGAACCAGAGCCAGGCTGAAACTTTGGTGCCCCTGTTTTTGTGAACCTGTCAATTTTATCGGGTTAGAGCCCTTATCCTTATCAAGCTGGATTGCAATAAGCAATCAATAAAGGTGGTACCGCGAATTAATATACTTCGTCCTTTTTATAGGATGAGGTATTTTTTTTATTTTAAAGGAGGAATATTAATGGCAGAACAAAAGAACGAATTTACTGAGTGGTATTTACAAACCGTACAACAAGCTGAATTAATGGCATATTCTCCAGTAAGAGGTTGCATTATTTTTCGCCCGGACGGTTTTGAATTATGGGAACATATCCAAGAAGAGTTTAATAAATATTTAAAAAAAGAAGATATCCGTAATGCTTATTTTCCCATGCTGATCCCCCAGAATTTCTTTATGAAAGAAGAGGATCATGTGGAAGGTTTTGCTCCTGAGATTCCTTGGGTAACCGGAGTCGGTGATGAAAAGCTAGAAGAGCCCCTAGGCTTGCGGCCCACTTCAGAAACCATGGTGGGCAATGCTTATGCAGAGTGGATCCACTCTTATCGCGATCTGCCTTATGAAATGAATCAGTGGGCCAACGTTTTCCGCTGGGAAAAGAAAACTCTACCTTTCATTCGTACTTCTGAATTCTTATGGCAAGAAGGTCACACTGCTCATATCGATGAAGTCGATGCACGTAAACGGACTATGAGTGTCTTAGATGAATATGCACGCCTGTGTGAAGAGTTCCTGGCAATTCCGGTTTATAAAGGAATCAAGACCCCTTCTGAACGTTTCGCCGGAGCAGTTGACACTTACTCCATTGAAGCGATGATGAAAGACGGTAAAGCGATTCAAGCCGGAACTTCACATTATATGGGAACAAACTTTGCCGAAGCCTTTGATATTACTTTTTTGAACAAGGATAATCAGCATGTCTATGCTTATACGACTTCTTGGGGTATCTCTACTCGTCTGATTGGCTCACTGATCATGTGTCATGGCGATGAAAAAGGACTGGTCTTTCCACCAACCGTCGCTCCTACCCAAGTGATTTTAATGCCTGTTGGTCCCTGGAAGAAAACTCCAGCGGTAATGGAAAAACTGGAAACTTTATTTGAACAGTTAAAAGCAGCCGGCTACCGGGTCCGTCTGGACGACAGCAACAATACTCCCGGCTATAAATTTAATGAATGGGAACAAAAAGGAGCTTGTATTCGCTTAGAATGTGGCCCACGTGATCTGGAAAATGGTACGATCATGATGAAAGTTCGTGATGAAGAAGGTAAACAAAAAATTGCTTTTGATGAAATTATGACAGTTGTTGAAAAAGAATTGACGGCTATGACTCCACGTTTATTAGAAAAAGCCAGAGTTCGCTATCATGAAAATGAGCATCTTGATATCGATACTTTAGCCGAATTAAAAGCTTACGTGGAAAATTGTAAGGCTGAAAATGAAGTCCCTGGTTTTGTGCTGATCGGTTGGGACGGCAGTGAAGAAAGTGAACAAAAAATTAAAGATGAAACCGGCTTTACAACGAGAAATATTCCGTTTGATCCGCCCATGGAAAAAACAGTGGATATTGTAAGTGGTAAGCCTGCTAAACATACTGTATGGATCGCACGAGCTTATTAAGTTCGCATTACAAAAAACGGATGACTTTCCTTTCGGGTCATCCGTTTTTCAATGCTGATAAGCTTGAAAAGGAAATGGAATTTTAGCTGTTTTGATCACATTAAGTGCCCAGTAAATCTGCAGTCCTCCCGCAAAAAAGGAAACGATATGCTGAACTGTGAGCAAGCGTATCATAACACTTTGAATAACCAGCCACAAAAGTAAGATAATTCCCAGTAACAATAAAGCATAAAGAAAGGAGTCTTTTTTCATCATTACCAGAGTCGTTATTACAAGATTGCCTATGCCAAATACTACCAGCAGGAAAATCCCCGGGATCATAAATGTACTAAAGGGCGCAAATCTCAGTAGTTCTGTGGCAATCCCCATACTTGCCGCTCCCCTGGGAAGAAGAGCTGCACCGGCTCCTGAAAATCCGCTGATACTTATCAGATAGCTTAAAGCCAGCAATTTCTTTTTCACAGAATTATTCCACCTTTAGATAATAGCTAAGGGCTGTTTTTTCATAGGTTTAGGAAAATCTTTGTCTAGTAGCTCTTCTTCTGCTGGAGTCAACTTAATTTCTGCAGCCTGCAGATTTTCCATGACATGTTTTTCGCTGCTTGTTTGTGGAATTGCGATCGTCTGTCCGTTACGTATACTCCAGGCCAGCAAGATCTGAAAGGCAGTTGCCTGATGATTCTGCGCTACTTCAAGTAAAGAAGATTTAGCCAATAAATGAGTACCCAGCTGATCTCCTTGAGCAATTGGCGCATAAGCGATCAATGGTAACTTTCTTTCTTGCATATACGGCAGTAAATCAAATTCAATACCGCGCTGGCCTAGATTATATAAAACTTCATTTGCTGCACAATATTGCCCCTGAGCTGCTTCATACATATCTGACAAATCACTTACGTCAAAATTGGAAACACCCCAAGCTTTAATTTTACCGGCATTCTTAGCCTTTTCCATAGCTTCAATTGTTTCGGCAACTGGAATATTGCCAGTCCAATGCAGTAAATATAAATCAAGATAATCTGTTTGTAATCGTCTGAGACTATTATCTAGTGAAAGTGGCAGATCTTTTTCACCCGCATTCCAAGGATAGACTTTTGAAATCAAAAATAGTTCTTCTCTTGCAAAAGGTCTGATTGCTTCACCTACTAGGCTTCCCGAGTTTCCTTCACCATACATTTCAGCAGTATCTATCACTTCTGCTCCTGTTTCGATACCAGTCCTTAAAGCTTTCAATTCTGCTTTTCTTTTTGCCGCATCATCACCCATGTGCCAAGTTCCTAAACCAATTGGAAATAGCGTCCTTTGAGCAATACGTGTTCGCATCAGAATACCTCCTCTAAAATATTTCAGCTGTACAGACTTTTAAACTAATAAATCAGATCCAACAATTCTCTTTTTTCAATATCACCAAAATACTTTTTAACATCAATCGTATTAACCACTTCTTCTAAAGCTTTTCTTTCATATTTTGTTCCTAATAAAGCAGTTTCTACATCCGTAATGTCGCCTAGCCCGAAGAAATCTCCGTAAATTCTGATAGCCGAAATCTGACCTTCTTTTACATTCATACGGATATCAATTGCCCCAATTGGAAAACGGTGATGACGTTCGAGATCGAACTCTGGTGAGCGACCGTAATTCCAATCCCAATTACCATAGTAATTATCCGTATAAGTTTGGATTTTTTTTCGATCTTGATCCGTCAGTTCGTAAGTATTTACTTCTGCAATATTATCTACGCCAAAAATTCTTAAAAGAATCGCTTCTCTAAATTCTTCTGTGGTCATATTCTGATGTTCTACAGGTAAAAACGGACGAATATTGGTAACTCGTGAACGAATGGATTTGATCCCTTTTGATGCGATTTTATCTTTGCGTACTTTTAAGGCATTGACGACCTCGTTGGTATCACTATCCAGCATTAAAGTTCCGTGGGCATACATCCTGCCATTGGTTGCATACATAGCATTACCAGAAAACTTCATATCATTAATAACCAGATCGTTACGACCTTTTAACTGGGCTCCTGTAACACCCAGATCGTGCAGAGCCTTTACGACTGGTTCAGTAAATTTAGCAAAATTTCTAAAAGAATTGCCGTCATCCGGCGTGATAAAGCTATAATTGAGATTCCCCAGATCATGATACACGGCACCCCCGCCACTAAGGCGACGTACTACGTGAATACCATGTTCATCGACATACTGCTGGTTGATTTCTTCAATCGTATTTTGATTACGACCGATGATAATTGAAGGCTCATTAATATAAAATAATAAAATGGGCTCATCCGTCACCATATTATCCAGTAAATAATTTTCGATAGCTAAGTTTACTCTTGGATCATGATTATCATTTGGTACATAAATCATCGCAATTCCCCCTAAAACTTTTAATCGTTTTCATTATAACATGTTTTCTTTATATCCTCAGAGAAAAAGTTTTTTTATTCATTTCCCATGCCTGAAAAATCACAAAAGCAAGTCAATTCAATCTTCAGCAAATAGCAGAAAATGAATATACACTATATATAGTGTATATTCATCATTATTAAATAAATACCTACAATATATGGTTGATTTGTTATTGTTTATCCTTTATCATAATAAATGAAACATTTAAAGGAGTGGGTATCAATGATGGAAATTAAAGAAAATAATGAACAAAAAACTGCTGCTTCAACAATTCTCACAAACATCAAAGTAGTCAAACGTGACGGACGGCTGGTCGATTTTAACGATCAAAAGATTTATGACGCCTTAGTAAAAGCCAAAAAGCACATCACAGGTGAACTTTCACCATTGGACCACGAACAGTTAGGAATCGTGGTTGACCAAGTAGTCAGCGAAATCCCCCGCCGTTTTAAAGACAATGTTAAAATTTATGAAATCCAAAATATAGTGGAACACATGCTGCTGGAAAATCATGAATATGAACTAGCACAAGAATATATCAATTATCGTACGCAACGTGATTTTAAGCGTAGCCAAGCGACAGATATTAACTTCAGCATTGAAAAGCTTTTAGGAAAAGACCAGACTGTTGTTAACGAAAACGCCAATAAAGACAGTGATGTCTTTAATACTCAACGCGATTTGACAGCGGGGATCGTCGGCAAGTCCATCGGTCTAAAAATGTTACCTCCTCATGTTGCCAACGCTCATCAAAAAGGAGACATTCATTATCATGATTTAGACTACCATCCTTATGCACCCATGACCAATTGTTGTCTGATCGACTTTAAAGGCATGCTGAACAATGGTTTTAAAATCGGCAATGCTGAAGTTGAACCGCCGAAATCAATTCAGACAGCAACTGCGCAGATCTCACAGATTATCGCCAATGTTGCTTCCAGTCAATACGGCGGCTGCTCGGCGGACCGTTTAGACGAAATCTTAGCACCCTTTGCTGAATTAAACTATCAGAAGCACTTAAAGGATGCCAGAGACTGGATCGATGGTACTGATAAGCAACACGCTTTTGCTCAAAAGAAGACGAAAAAAGATATTTTTGATGCCATGCAAAGTCTAGAGTATGAAATCAATACTTTATTTACTTCCAATGGCCAAACTCCTTTTACTTCAGTAGGCTTTTGCTTAGGTACAAATTGGTTTGAACGTGAAATTCAACGTGCAATCTTACAAAATCGGATTAAAGGTCTCGGTAAAGAAGGTCGCACAGCGATTTTCCCTAAATTAATCTTCTCAATGAAACGTGGCGTTAATGCCAATCCGGAAGATCCAAACTACGATATTAAACAATTGGCATTAGAATGCGCAACAAAACGGATGTATCCCGATGTCTTGAACTACGATAAAATCGTTGAATTGACAGGTAGTTTTAAAACACCAATGGGTTGTCGCTCGTTCCTACAAGGCTGGAAAGATGCAAATGGCAAAGAAGTCAACGTTGGAC
>DATGVB010000185.1:0-6629 GCA_035300805.1 Tetragenococcus sp.
AGGCAGCAGGAATAACTGTCATTAAAAACGCAGAAGAATTAAAAGTTAAAGAAACCAATCGAATTGATGCTACAGCAGAAGAACTGCAAAAAATGAACGCTAGAATTGAGACTACTGAAGATGGTATGATTATTTATGGTAAAACAACTTTGCATGGAGCTAAAGTATCAAGTCGCAAAGATCATCGAATTGGTATGATGTTACAAATTGCCGCTCTTATTTGTCAAGAAGAAACTATATTAGAAAATGCTGAAGCTATCTCGATTTCCTATCCCAATTTTTTTACTGATTTAGACCATTTGACCAAAGGAGAGAGTTGAAATGCAAACTAGCCTTTTATTAATAGGTTTTATGGGAGCAGGTAAATCAACTATCGGGAAACTTCTGGCACAACAGTTAAAGACCGACCACTTTGACTTAGATCAATTAATAGTTGATAATATAGCTATGGACATTGCTTCTTATTTTGAAAAATATGGAGAAGAGGCATTCCGGCAAGTGGAAACAAAAATTTTACAAAAAACTAGCCAACTAAGTGGAATAATTTCAACAGGTGGAGGAATTGTTTCAAAAGCAGAAAATCGGCAATTTTTAAAAGAACAACAAAATGTTGTTTATCTGAAAACCAATTTTACTGAGCTAAAACGCCGAATTTATCAGGATAAAACAACGATCCGTCCTCTGGCACAAGAAAAAAATACAGAGGAGCTGGCTAGACTATATTTTTCCAGAAGTGGTTTCTACCAGGAATGTGCAAGCATTACGATAGATACTACAAATAAAACAGCTGAAGTTATTATCACAGAAATTATGCAAAAAATGGAGGAAATTCTTTGAAAGTTGGTTATCTAGGTCCTAAAAATTCATTTTCATTTCAAGCTGCTAATATAGTTTTTCCAGAAGAAACGCTAGTGGCTTTTGCTTCGATCCCTATAGTCATTGACAGTTTAGAAAATAAAAAAGTAGATTATGCAGTTGTTCCAATTGAAAATTCCTTAGAAGGTTCTGTTCATGCCACGGTGGACCGGTTGTTCAGTCAGCTTTTTCTACAGGTGAAAGAAGAAATAATTTTACCTATTCACCAACAGTTAATGGGTAGCAATAATTTAGAAGCTCCAGAAAAAATCATGTCCCATCCTCAGGCATTAGCCCAGACGCAAAATTATTTACAACAAAATTTCCCTAATGTAATGTTGGAGGCCTGTGCTTCAACTACCACAGCGGCTCAATATGTCGCCAGCCATCCAGAAGAAAAGGTTTTGGCGATTGCTTCTGAAAAAGCTGCCAAGGAATATAACTTATCGATTTTAAGACGAGATATAGAAGATAATGCGTTAAATCAGACACGTTTTTGGGTTTTAGGTGGTGTTAAGCAAAAATCAGCAGTTACACCTGCAACAAACAAAAAAATAACTTTATTCATTAACTTACCCAAAAATGTACCTGGTTCTTTACATAAGGTCCTATCAGCTTTTGCCTGGCGAGATATCGACCTGGCTAAAATTGAATCCCGTCCTCTGAAAACTAGTTTAGGAGAATACTTTTTTATTATTGATGTACTAGTTGAAGACAATCAATTATTGATCGATAATGCAATTTGTGAAATAGAAAAGCTAGGCGGGAAAGTTCAAAATATAGGAGGCTATCCCGTACGGAAAATTAATTAACAATGTCTCAGTACATTGTTTTTTTATTGCAATCAATACATTTTTTTTAAATTACTTATTTTGGGTTTGTTTTCATTCTTAAATATTGTATGCTATTAACTGAACAATTATTTTGGAGGTAAGGTAATGAGTCGAATGGAGCGACATAAGCGCGAAAAAGACCATAACAGTCAAAATTCTGAAGATAATATTTTTGTGCGACGACAACGGCCGAAAGATCCGCTTGAGCATGATGATAACGCCTATGAAAATCAATATCAGCAGGATTTTTACGAAGAGGAACCTTATTATAATGAAGTAGATAATAACTATGATGAAGGCAAACCACCAAGAAAAAAGAAAAAGCGTAAAGTCCGCAAACGAAAAAAACATCGTATTTTACGTTTTTTGATCAAACTACTGATTTTATTAATTGCTTATTCTGGTGTTGCCTTTTTTTTAGGGCAAAAAACTGCACAAAAAGAAGCGGGGGCAATAACGGAGGAACAGAATTTTAACGGTATGTCTTCGGTTAATGGAGCCGATAATATTTTGTTATTAGGTAGTGATAGTCGTGGAGAAGAAAATTCTAGAGCTGACGCTATTATGGTTTTGCAGTTAGATGGTCCTGCTAAGAAACCTAAATTAGTTTCCTTTATGCGTGATAGTTATGTAAATATACCCGATGTTGGTCAAACCAAGCTGAATGCTTCTTACGCCTATGGAGGTGCTGATCTAGTACGACAGACTCTGGCTCAAAATTTTTCTACAGATAGTAAATATTACATGTCAGTAGATTTTAAGACTTTTGAAAAAGTGATCGACACTATGTTTCCAAATGGAGTTAAAATAGATGCTGAAAAAAATATGAGTAAAAATATTGAAGTGTCAATAAAAAAAGGTGAACAGAGAATGGATGGTCTGACTTTACTTCAGTATGCCCGTTTCCGGATGGATGAAGAAGGAGACTTTGGCCGTGTCCGTCGGCAGCAACAAGTGATCAATGCTATTTTTAGTGAATTAAAAAATCCTTTCGCACTTTTAAGATTACCATATGCTGCTGGTAAGGCAATCGGATATTCTGCAAATAATATTCCTATCAGTTTCTGGTTTAAAAATTTATTTTCTATAGCCAAAGCCGCTGGCGGTATTGATCGTTTAAGCGTACCTGCTAAAGACACTTGGTCTTATGGTCAGGCAATGGATGGCTCTAGTGTCTTAGTTCTTGATATGGATGCAAATATTAAGGCCATTCAAGAGTTCTTTGAAAAATAATAAGAATGACTTTCAAAACAGTAACATTCTATGCTATATTAATGTTATTGCGTATGAAAAATGGTTGAAACGAGGATAAATAATGAAATTAGCAATTGTCACAGATAGTACAGCTTTTTTACCTGATAGAATAAAAAACCATCAGGATTTATATATAATTCCTATTCCAGTAATATTGGATGGCAAAGTTTATAATGAAGGAATCGATATTGAAGCAAACGAATATTATCAATTACTAAAAGAAAGTAAGGAATTTCCGACAACTTCTCAGCCAACTTTCGGCGAGACTCTGGAACTATATCAGAATTTAAAGAATAAAGGTTATGATACAGTGGTCAGCATCCACCTTTCCAGCGGTATTTCGGGCTTTATAACCAATCTTAATTCAGTGAAAGATAGTGTCTCAGGGCTGACTGTAATTCCTTATGATTCCAAAATAACCAGCATGCCGATGGGTCATATGGTTGAAGCTGCTCTGGATATGCTGGACGATGGAAAAAATTTAACAGAGATTCTAGCTCATTTGGATACGATCCGTGATAATACTAATGCCTATCTGATTGTTAATGACTTAAACAATCTGGTCCGTGGTGGAAGGCTAACTAACGGGGCAGCTCTTATTGGCGGTTTATTAAAAATCAAACCAATTTTAACTTTTGATGATGGAAAGATTGTTTTATATGAAAAGATACGTTCCAGTAAAAAAGCCTTTCATCGTTGCGAGGAAATTATAGGACAACGCAAAGAAGAAATTAATCAACCAGTAAAACTTTATATGATCCATGGCAATAATTTAGCTATCGCTGAAAAAGAAAAAGTTCGTTTAGAAAAAAACTACAGCAATATTTCAGTAGAAATCGGACATTTCGGACCGGTCATTGGCACGCACTTAGGTGAAAAGGCGATTGGTTTTGCTATTTGTGCTGTATAAAGTCATTTGTTTTCATTAATAATAACCAGCAAAAAAAAACAGTTCAAGCGTGGTGCTTTACCTGGCTTCTGAACTGTTTTTTTGCTGTTATTTATTCTTTAAATAGAAGTACCTTACTGGCTGGATAGGTCGGGAATTGATTCATCGGGACTGTCCAATCCTGTTCAGGAACAGAAAAACTATAATTATTGACTAACTGCTCACTGAAAACACGAAGCGTATGCAAGGTGATCCATTCACCGGCACAACGATGCATGGTGCGGAAATCACCACCACCTTGGGCAATCATTTCGTACTCCTCATCGTAAGAGATCTGTTTAGTTCGACCGACAAAGCGATCGACCTTGAAGTCATCTGCATCTTTAAGTCTGCGGCTATCATGGTTTGTTCCATAAAGATCCAAAACGACCCAGCTTCCTTGAGGAATGAGATAGCCGTCAATTTCGACTGCTTTTTTACTGATGGCTGGAACCATGGGGAAAAAAGGATAGTAGCGCCGCAGTTCTTCAACAAAAGAATCTTGTAGCTGACTAAAATTTTCAGATAGTTCCTGATAAATATCAGTACGACTAAACAAGGCATGACCCAGCAAGGCTACCCAGACGGTTATCGCAACTGTAGGGCGGATGATGTTCAGCAGATCTACAGCAGCTGTCTCAAGTGAAAGCAAATTATTGTCTGTATCCCTAGCGTTGGCAAAAGCATAGAGGGCTGAATTTTCGTCGGTTGTCTGAGGCTGTTGACGTACTTTTTTAATCAGTTCCTGCGCCCATTTTTCGGCCTCTTTACGACCAGATAATCCTTTCATATGATCTGAAGCTGAGTTAACTGTGCCTTCAAACATCGCTACCTGGTCGTCAGCCAGTTGCTGAATCTGCTTGTCTGAAAGCTGATCCAGATCAATACCTGACCAGCTGCAAATTGTCCTGAATAATACATTTTTAGTCAGAGAATACAATTCGAATGTACCATGTTGCTGATCTAAAGCTGCAGTTAAATTTTCTGTCAGCAACTGGCGGTAATCTTCCATGCGATCGGGTGTCATCAGATTCATGAAGATTTCTTTACGTTTGTAATGTTCTTTTCCATCCAAAGTTTGTACACCATTTTGTCCCTGGAGTGTTTTTAAAATCGGAGTTGGCATGGAATTGCTGCGTTTAAAATTTTCAGCATTGTAAAACTTTTTGGCAGCTGAGGCGCCATAAACAGCAATCACTTCCTGATGCAGAAAACGAGCTTTCACCACTGAGGCATCTGCTTTTTGACGTAATTCATCCAAAATTTCATAGCCGGCATTGTAAAGATCTTTCAGATCATGTAAATGAACTTTTATTTCTGGTACATCTTTCATTAAGCTTTTCCTCCTTTGTTTACTATAATTTTATTCTAACGCGCATAAAAAATACAAACAAATATTTACCATTTTAAATAATTGCTTTTGCTTTTTGGATTTTTTCGCTATAATTTAAAAGAAGGGGAGAGTGGAAGATGTGATTTTTTTTATAACAAACTTATTTGTGATGATCGGTTTCGTCATAATCATATTATATACCAGAAAAATCCATTCTCTAGAAGAAGATGGCAAGCAGCAAGTACTGCAAGTTTTAAGAAAATATCCTGAATTATATTTTGCTTTCAAACATAGCCGATCAAAACATTCACTCGTTAATATTCCAGGTATGTTGAAAACACAGTCCATCAAAATGGAAAGTAAAGAAATAGAAGATTGTTATCATATGACACCACAGGGAGTAGGAGTAAACAAAAATCATATTTTTATTTCTGCCTATTGCCATAGTCGCAAACACCAGTCGGTGATTTATATGCTAGATAAAATTAGCGGAAAATATATAAAGACAATCATTTTGAAAAACAGAACGCATGCTGGCGGACTCGTTTATGATCAGATCAATAACTGTCTGTGGGTTTCAGCTGCTTCAAAGGAACATGGTCATGGTCGTGTAGCAGCTATTCCCATGAACAATTTATATGATTACCCGCTTAACAGACGATATGTCCGATCGATTGAATATTCCATGATCCTTGATTTTCCTGGAATCGCTCAAGCTTCTTTTATTACTATTGAGAATGAACATCTCTACGCGGGTTCGTTTAACTTGACTAAAAATGGTGCTGTTACTAATGCTTCGCTTGATGAAAGAGGAGAGAGAAACATTGATTCAAATGAGATCCACACGGTAACTTTACCCCCAAAGATACAAGGGATCGCTTTTTATAAGGATTACTGTCTGTTGTCTGAATCTTATGGCCCCGTCAGCTCTAAAATAATGGTTTTCTCAAATGATCAGTTCTATAATGGTGTATTGAATGAAAAACAAGCAATTAAAATTATCAAAGCACCACCATATTTAGAACAACTCACTGTTTATGGTAATCATTTGTATGCAGTATTTGAAAGCTCAGCAGCATCTTATCGCGACAAAACAACAAGATTCATTCCTTATGTTATTACATTTTATTTGCCAACGATGTTTAGACAAATAAAGATAAGTGAATGACTAAGAATGAAACAAAAACACTCAACAAAGAAAATTGAGTGTTTTTGTTATTTAAAATTTAAAATGACAAATAACAGTGTAAGATAATGAGGAAAATCAGATTATATCTATCTGTTCATTTTCTATATAACTTTGTTTAATATATGTTATGTAAACTAGAATTAGTTATAAATATGTAGGTGAAAAAAAACTATTCCACCAGTAGTTTCTATGAGTTGAAACTCGTGCATATCCCAGAATTTTCAATAATTATTCCCT
>DATGVB010000186.1:0-15347 GCA_035300805.1 Tetragenococcus sp.
TTTGAAAGAAAAAAGATCTTTTTTCATTTCCTTTACTACAATCATTTCATTATTGGAAAAAAATCAGTATAATAAAAGAAGTCAAATAAAAAAAGGAATGGATAAAATGGATAATCAGTTTTTAAAAGAATTAAAGGAAAAATTTACGATTGAGTTCCATGATGTCAGTTTACTTGAACAGGCATTTACCCATTCATCTTATGTGAATGAGCATCGCCAATTGCAATTATCAGATAATGAACGCTTGGAATTTTTAGGTGATGCAGTATTAGAGCTACTTGTTTCACGTTTCTTATATTGCCAATATCCAGATGTTCCTGAAGGAGTCTTGACAAAATTACGCGCATCGATCGTGCGTGAAGAGAGTTTATCTGCTTTTGCTAAAGAATGCCACTTCGACCAGTATATTTCTTTGGGCAAAGGTGAAGAACACTCCGGCGGCAGAAAGCGAGCTTCCTTATTGTGTGATTTATTCGAATCATTTCTAGGGGCTTTGTATTTAGATCAAGGCTTAAAAAAAGTTGAGCCTTTCTTAGAACAAGTGGTTTACCCGAAAGTTTTAGCGGGTGCTTTTTCACATGAGATGGATTACAAAACAAAACTACAGGAATTTTTGCAGCGAGCTGGTGATCGTGTGATCGATTATCATCTGATCCGAGAAGAAGGACCGGCTCATGACCGACAGTTTTGGACAGAAGTTTACTGTGATGGGAAAATAGTTGGAAAAGGACAGGGAAGGTCCAAAAAATTAGCAGAACAAGCAGCAGCAGCTAATGCACTATTGCTGCTTGAGAATAAGTGAGGAACTTAAGTGTATTTAAAAACCGTTGAGTTGGCAGGATTTAAATCCTTTGCTGATCGAACAAAAATTGATTTTGAAGATCGTGTAACAGGCATTGTAGGGCCTAATGGTAGTGGTAAAAGTAATATTACTGAAGCCGTGCGCTGGGTCTTAGGCGAGCAATCCGCACGTAATTTGCGCGGTGGCAAGATGCCTGATGTGATTTTTGCCGGATCAGATTCACGCAGCCCCTTAAACATAGCTGAAGTGACCGTAAATCTAGACAATTCAGATGGCTATTTACCTGTTGATTTTAATGAAATCAGTGTAACGCGGCGCCTGAATCGTAATGGAGACAGTGATTTCTTTATTAATAAAAAATCTTGTCGTTTAAAAGATATTCAAGAGCTGTTTATGGATTCGGGTTTAGGAAAGGAATCTTTTTCTATTATTTCACAAGGAAAAGTAGAAGCCATATTTGCCAGCAAACCACAAGATCGAAGAGGAATTTTTGAAGAAGCTGCCGGTGTTTTAAAATATAAGCAACGCAAAAAGCAAGCTGAACAAAAGTTGTTTGAAACAGAAGATAACTTAAGTCGGGTGCAGGATATTTTATATGAACTGGAAGATCAGCTGGCTCCGCTAAAAATTCAAAAAGAAACAGCGCAAAAATATCTGACATTAAAAGAAGAGTTTAGTCAGATCGATGTTAGTTATACAGTTGCTGAGATCAAGGAAGCTAAAATAACTTTTGATGAAAGTAGAGCTGAACTTGGTCAATTAGCAACAGAATTGAACAAGATCAATCAGAGTACAAAAGAGAAAGAAAACAAGTTACAAAAACAAAAAATGGAACGTGGTCAACTAGATAATTGGCTGGAAAAAAATAATCAAGCTCAGTTTTCCTTAGTTGAAGCTTTGAAGAATGCGGAAAGTCAACTAGAAGTATTACAGGAACGTTCACGACATAGCCAAAAAAGTGCTAGTGAATATAAAAATTCTTTAGCTGAAGTCAGTCGCAAATTACAACTCTTAGATGATCAGAAGAGTCAGTTGATCCAGCAGCTGTCACAAAAAAATGGTCAGGTTCAGACGGTAGAAAAAGACTTGCAGCAAATTCAAGTAGAGTTGAAAAAATATCAGCAGTCAACCAAAGAACTGATCGAAGAATTGCGCAGTAAATATGTAGAATTGATGCAAGAGCAAGCTGATTGTAGTAATGAATTAAAATATCTGGAAAAACAATATTTACAAGAAACAGCTAAAAATCATTCTTCTATGGAAAAGCAAAGAAAGACCAGTTCTGAGTATAAAACTAAAAAAACGGAACATCAGCAGCTGACTGCTGCTTTACAAAAAAAACAGGAAAATTTGCAGCAGCAACGTCAGCAATATGTCCAATTGCAAGCTAAAAATAAAGAGTATCAGGCTAATTATTTTTCCACTCAAAAAAAAATGTATCAATTGATGGATGAAACACGCCAATTAAAGGCGCGTATTAAGAGTCTGCAAGATATTCAGGAAAGCTACACGGGCTTTTATCAGGGAGTTCGTTTTGTTTTACAACGTAAAAATAATTTGCAAGGGATCTTAGGAGCTGTGGCCCAGTTAATAGAAGTTCCTAAAGAATATACTACTGCTATTGAAACAGCCTTAGGAGCTCAAGCTCAACATGTCATTGTTGAAAATGAAGCGGCAGCTAGAAAGGCGATCACTTTTTTAAAACAGAATCGCGGCGGACGGGCGACATTCTTACCCTTAACTACGATCAAAGCTCGCCAGCTTTCAATGGCTGCACTTAAACAAGCACAAAGTGTCGAAGGTTTCTTGGGAATTGCCAGCCAGCTAGTTGTCTTTCCAGAAAACTTGCAGGCCATTGTAGAAAATTTGTTGGGGACTACCTTGATTGCAGAAGATTTGGCTAGTGCTAATAAAATTTCTCAGACTGTTTCTTATCGTTATCGTGTGGTATCACTTGAAGGAGATGTGATGAATGCAGGCGGTTCAATGACGGGTGGTGCGACTAAATCAGGCAATAAAGGCAGTCTTCTTAGCCAAAATAATGACTTGCAGGAATTGAAAAAACGAGCCGATATGAGTGATCAAAGACTAAAAAATATTGAAAAACAAGCGGCTCAATTTCAAGCAAAAGCCAATGATTGCCAAGAAAAATTGGAACTTTTACGTCAAAAAGGCGAGGATTCACGTTTAGAAGAACAAGAATTACAAGGACAGATAAAACATTTAGAAGAAATTATCGAGCGTTTAGATAAAGAACAGCAAGCTTATCAATTTGAAAACCAGGCAGTCGAAGCATTTATTACAGAATATCAAGAGCAGAAAGCTCAGCTGACGGAAAAACAAGATAAACTGTCAGAACAATTACAAACCGTACAAAGTGAAATCGAACAGCTGGATCAGCAAGGTGATCTGATGGAAAAAAGACGCAGTCAGCTGAGTCAGTCACTTGCAGCCAAACAGGCAAAATTAGCAGTGAATAAAGAGCAAGTACATGCCTTAAAACGGCAGATTGCTGCTGTTGATGAGCAGAATAGAGAACAAAAAACGCATGAAGAGACTGTCAGACATCAGTTACAAGCGGTGACTTTCAATGTCTCTGATCATGAGATGACAGAAAGCTCTTTACAACAGCAAATCGTTGACTTGCAACAAAAGAAGGACTCTTTACAGACTGATTTAGCTGAAAATCGTACAAAACGCGATCAGTTATATCAAATGATGAATACTTTGGAAGCTGAATTAGCCCACTTACGCCAAGAACAAAAAGATAAAATGACGCAGCAAACTAACTGGGAGGTTCGTAAGAGTCAAGCTGAAAATATTTTAGATTTGCGTTTGGCTTATCTGCAAGAAGAATATCATTTAACTTATGAAAAAGCAGAAATGGATTTTAAGCCGGTTGAAAAAATTCCAACTACGAAAACAAGAATCAATGACTTACGTCAGCAGATGGCTGCACTGGGCCCCGTCAATATACATGCTATTGACCAGTACAATGAAGTCCTTCAACGTTATGATTTTCTAAATGGACAAAAAACAGATCTATTGCAGGCTAAAAACCAGTTATTTACTACCATGGATGAAATGGATGAAGAAGTAAAATCACGCTTTAAAGATATTTTTGAACAAATTCGTGAGAAATTCAAGATGGTATTTCCTAATATGTTTGGCGGTGGTAAAGCAGAATTGCTATTGACTGATCCACAGGATTTGTTAAATACGGGGATTGAGATCGAAGCACAGCCGCCCGGTAAAAAATTACAGAATTTAAGTTTGCTTTCAGGTGGTGAAAGAGCATTAACAGCCATTGCTTTATTGTTTTCGATTATTCAAGTACGACCGGTTCCATTTTGTATTTTAGATGAGGTGGAAGCAGCTTTGGATGAAGCGAATATCTTGCGTTTTGCTAATTACTTACGGTCTTTTAAAGATGATACCCAGTTTATTGTAGTTACTCACCGCAAAGGGACCATGGAGGCTTGTCAAGTTCTGTATGGAGTGACCATGGAAGAATCAGGAGTTTCTAAGATTGTTTCAGTGCGCCTGGAAGAAGTGGTAGAAAATAGTCAGATAAAGTTGAAATAGAAAGGATTCGTTATGATCAAATTAATTGCCATTGATTTAGATGGAACTTTGTTAACTGAGGATAAGAAAATATCTCTACGCAATAAAGAAGCTTTGCAAAAAGCACGTCAAAAGGGAGTTAAAATCGTCCTATGTACGGGCCGTCCTTTGGCAGGTATCACTCCTTATTTAGAAGAGCTTGAGCTGCAAGGATCAGAGGACTACAGTATTACCTTTAATGGTGGACTCGTACAAAAAAATGATACAGGCGAAATTGTTGCTAAATCAGCTTTAGCATTAGCAGAAGTTTTAGATATTGCTTCTTTAAGTCAAAAGCTTAGTTTACCTTTAGATGTATTATCAGATGCTGATGTGTTACAGTTACCCACATCCAATGAACACTTATCGATTTATTCGCACTTAAATCCGCTTTTGTCCTTTCATTCTGCGACAATTGAAGATTTAACTGAAGATCGTTTGTATAACAAAGTAGTGGTAGGCTATCATCAAGACTATCTGGACCAGCAGATTACTAAAATTCCGGCGGACTATCGTCAGCGTTATGAAGTTATTAAGACACGAGCTAATTTGTTGGAATTTATGCCTAAAGGAATTACCAAAGCCTATGGAATCGAGGCTTTAATTAAAAAATTAGATCTAAAACAAGCAGCAGTTATGGGGATTGGTGATGAAGAAAATGATCTGCCGATGATTCAATATGCAGGTTTAGGAGTAGCAATGGCAAATGCTGTCGAGATCGTAAAACAGCATGCCGATGTGATCACCAGCAGCAATCAGGATGATGGAGTTGCAAAGGTAGTTGAAAAATATGTGCTCTAAAAAGAAAGGAAGTGAAAGTTAAATGGGACTTTTTGATAAGATCAAACATGCCTTTGTAAAAGAAAATGAAGAAGAGAAAAACCAAGCACCATTATCAGAAGAAGAGTCGGTAACTGAAGATTTAGAAAAGCCGGCAGAAGAAGCTGCAGACTCAGCAGAAACAGCAAAGGAAACAGTCGAAGAATCAGAAGAAAGACTGGCTGAATCATCAGATGAAGACTCAGCCAGTCAGTTGCCAGAAGCAACTGCCAAAAATTTACAAGAAGAGGCAGACTCAATCGTTTCAGCAACTGAAGAGCAAACCCAAACAGCAGCGGAGACTCTAGCAGAAACAGTTTCCACTCAAGCTAAATATGAAAAGGGTTTACAGAAAACGCGTAAAACTTTTAAAGATCGAATGAATGAATTATTTGCTAATTTTCGTTCGGTAGATGAAGAGTTTTTTGAGGAAGTCGAAGATACTTTGATTGGTGCAGATGTAGGTTTTGAAACCTCTATGAAGATAGCAGATGAATTGAGACAGGAAGTAAAAATACAAAATGCCAAAAAGCCTGCTGCTGTACAAAATGTGATTATTGAAAAGCTAGTTGATCTGTATGAAGCAGAAGGCGAAAATGAAGTCAATGAGATCAATCTGCAGCCTGATGGACTGACTGTCTTATTATTTGTTGGTGTCAATGGTACAGGTAAAACAACCAGTATCGGCAAACTAGCTCATCAGTACAAAAAAGAAGGAAAAAAGGTATTGATGGCAGCGGCGGATACTTTCCGTGCCGGAGCTATTGATCAGTTAGTTGTCTGGGGGGACCGGGCCGAAGTGGAAGTTGTTCGCGGCAAAGCTGGCGGGGATCCGGCAGCTGTGGTTTTTGATGCTATGACGAAAGCTAAAGCAGAACAAGCGGATGTTTTATTGATCGATACAGCAGGCCGTCTGCAAAATAAAAAAAATCTGATGAATGAATTAGATAAGATCAAAAGAGTCATCCAACGTGAAAATCCCACTGCTCCGCATGAAGTTTTATTAGTGGTAGATGCTACAACGGGTCAGAATGCGATGAATCAAGCGCAGCAGTTTAAAGAAACAACGGATGTTACTGGACTTGTTTTAACCAAATTAGATGGTACAGCCAAAGGAGGCATCGTACTGGCGATTCGTAATGAATTACACTTGCCGGTTAAATTGGTCGGTCTCGGCGAAGGAATCAATGACTTAGAGATCTTTGACCCTAATGATTTTGTGATGGGTTTATTTAAAGGTTTGTTGAAAGAAGAATAAAGGCCAAAAAGCCGGCTAAGGATCTTTTATCTGGATCCTAAGCCGGCTTTGTTATTGTTGGCTTGTTGTATTTTATTTTTTGACTCTTTGTTCTTGTTTGACAGCACAGCCGCAGTCACAATCTTCACAATGCCCGTGTCCTTTGATTTGGCGGTAAATTGCCCAGCCACAAAAGCCGAAGATGATAACAGCTAGGATAAAGGTTGACATCTTATTTTCCTTCTTTCGCTAAAGATATGTTTTCCATTTGTAAAATAGAAGTATCTGTTTTAGGTTTGCGTACAAGATAATAAATCATGCCAGCAAGTACAACGGCTGCAATGACAGTACCAACTGAGAAAGAGCCATTTTCAAAAATAATTGAACCGAACTGGTAAATCACTAGAGAAACTGCATAAGCTAGACCACATTGGTAACCAATCGCCCGCAAGGTCCATTTAACATCACCCATTTCGCGATGAATGGCACCCATAGCGGCAAAACATGGTGCACATAATAAGTTGAATACCAGATAAGAATACGCTCCTACTTGTGAGAAGTCCGCTTGTAAAGCTGTCCAAACTTCACGACCATTTTCAGATACTTCGCCTAGTTGACCATATAAGATGCCGAACGTGCCAATCACGTTTTCTTTTGCAATCAAGCCGGTGATCGCAGCTACAGCACCTTTCCAGTGTCCCCAGCCAAGCGGAGCAAAGATAGGTGCCAGCAAACGTCCAAAAGCAGCTAAGATACTCTTGTCTTCAGATACTTGTTGTAAAGTAAAGCTGAAGTTGGAAGTAAACCAGATCAGAACACAAGAAACTAAAATAATTGTTCCAGCTTTTTTTACAAAAGCGATCGAACGGTTCCAAGTCTGGAAACTGACATTTTTAAGTTGTGGCAGATGATAAGTCGGTAATTCCATGATAAAGGGTGCTGGATCGCCGCCTAAACGATGCGTTTTTTTCAAAGCAATGCCGGAAAGTACAATAGCAGAAATTCCGACAAAGTAAGCAGAAGGTGCTACCCAGCTGCTCTGAGGGAAAAAGGCTCCGGCAATTAAGGCAATAATCGGCAATTTTGCTGAACAAGGCATAAAGGTTGTGATCATTACTGTCATCCGACGATCTTTTTCATTTTCAATCGTACGGCTGGCCATCACTCCAGGAACACCACAGCCAGTTGCAATCAACATAGGAATAAATGATTTACCTGATAGACCGAATTTGCGGAAAAGACGATCCATGACAAAGGCGATCCGTGACATGTAACCACAATCTTCTAAAATCGACAGGCATAAGAATAAGACGATGATCTGTGGCAAGAAGCCAAGTACAGCACCGACACCTGCGATGATCCCATCTAAGATCAAGCCTTGCATCCAATCGGCAACGTGCCAGCTTTCAAGTAAGTTGCCGACAAAGTTAGGCACCCACTCCCCAAATAGTACATCATTGACCCAGTCTGTTCCAATTGTTCCGACTGTTTGAATCGATAGATAATAGATGCCCCACATGATCAAGGCAAAAATCGGCAAAGCTAAGATCCGATTGGTTACGATGCGGTCAATTTTATCGCTGAAATTAACTTTAAATCCTTCATCTTTGATCATACATAAGGAAACCAGCCGAGTGATGAATTCATAACGTTCGTTGACTAAAATCGCATCGCTATGATCATCAAAAAGTTTTTCGGTGATGCGGATCACCTCATCAATATCTTTTTGCTGAATTGAACTTAGATCTAGATTTTTAGTATTTAAAGGATCTTTTTCAAATAATTTAATGGCATACCAGCGCGCTTGTTTTTCTGGGACAGTATTCCCTAAGATATCAATAATTTCATTTAAAGCTGATTCCAAGCGCGGATCATAAGTCGGAAAGGCTTGTGTATTTTTTTTGGACTCATCAACTGTTGTCGTGATCAGTTTATCTAGTCCCACATTTTTCAAGGCACTGATTCCGACAACAGGAACGCCTAAACTATAGGAAAGCTTATCTAAGTTTAAGTTAGCTTTATCCTTTTTCACAATGTCCATCATATTCATGCCGACAACCACCGGCAGTCCCGTTTCTAATAACTGAGTAGTTAAATAGAGATTGCGTTCAAGATTACTGCCATCCACGATATCAATAATTGCATCAGGTTGTTGCTCTAATAAATACTCCTGTGTGATAACTTCTTCAGGCGTGTAAGGGGATAAAGAATAAATGCCGGGCAGATCTTGGATCGTGATCGTTTTGTTTTTCTTCAAAACACCTGATTTACGGTCAATGGTAACACCAGGCCAGTTCCCAACATGTTGGTTCGAACCGGTAAATTGGTTAAAAGCTGTTGTTTTTCCGCTGTTGGGATTACCGGCTAAGGCAAATTGTTTTTGCATGTTATGCAGGCTCCTTTTCTACTAAAATTAATTCTGCTTCAGCTTTACGTAATGATAATTCATAACCACGCAGGGTGATCTCAATTGGGTCGCCCAGAGGTGCCATTTTACGTACATAAATTTCAACACTTTTGGTAACTCCCATATCCATCAAACGACGTCGGATGGCACCTTCACCGTGGATACTGATCACATGGGCGCTTTCACCGGGGGAAAGCTGAGCCAGCGGGACCCATTCGCCTTTTTCTTTAACTTCTTCAATTGTGATATTTTCAAGAATGGATTTATCTAAAGCTACACGACTTTTTTGCAGCAGTACAATCCCGTTTTCTTTTTGTAGTTGTAATAAGGCAATGCGATTCCCAGGGGTAACACCCAGAGTCTGCAAGTGACGTTTGGTATCATCAGATGCTGTGACGGAATGCACTTGATAGATACGATTAGGCTGAGCTTCAATTAAAGATTTCATAGTCTTTCCTTTCTTATATGTATAATAGTAGTTTTACTAGTCGCAAATGATAATCATTATCATCTCTACACACATAGAATACTCTCCTTTGGTATCGGTGTCAACAAAATTTCGGTAATTATTTCACAAAACTAATAATTTTTTAGACTAGCTAATAAACTTTAACTTTCAGTTGAAAAAATTTTCTCTTATTAAAGATTTTGCTATAATAGTAGTAAGAAATATTTTTTTGGAAAGGACATAAGATGGATATTCAAAAGATTTTAACTAATCAAAGTGTGCGACCATTTTTGTTAAAGGCACGCTATGGAATCGAAAAAGAAAGTCAACGCGTTACTTTACAAGGAAATCTGGTGAAAACAGATTATCCTGAAAAGATAGGAAACCGTAGTTATCATCCATATATACAAACAGATTTTGCCGAGACTCAGATGGAACTTGTAACCCCAGTCACAGATAGTGTGACAGAACTTTTTCAGTGGCTGGCAGCCATCCATGATGTCACGCTTCGTTCAATGGATAAAGAGGAGATGCTTTGGCCGACTAGCATGCCGCCTGATTTACCGGAGGTGGAAGAGGATATCCCAATTGCTAAATTAGATCGTTTTGAAGATGTCTTATATCGGCGTTATCTGGCAAAAACTTATGGCCGACGTAAACAGATGGTTAGTGGCATCCATTTTAATTTTGAATTTGACGATGAGTTATTACAAAAAATCTTCCGCTTACAGGATAAATACACTGAATATACTGCTTTTAAAACGGAATTATATTTGAAAGTCACACGTAATTATCTTCATTATCGCTGGCTGGTCACTTATTTTTATGGTGCTTCGCCGCTAAGTGAGGCTGGCTACTTTACCGATGAAAATCAACCTTATGAACCCGTTCGCAGCATTCGTAGCAGTCGTTATGGTTATAAAAATAAATCCAATGTAAAAGTGACTTATGCCAATATTAAAGACTATATCGCTGATCTTGATAAAATGGTAGAAACGGGAAAACTTTCAGAAGAAAAAGAATTCTATGCACCTGTTCGCTTGCGCGGAGGCAAGAAAGTCGCTGATCTTGCACATAAACCGATCCGTTATATCGAATTACGCAATATTGATCTTGATCCTTTTCATCCTTATGGAATCAGTAAAGAAGAAGTTGAATTTTTACATTTGTTTTTGTTGTTCTTACTGACTAAAGACGAGCAAGCGGCTCCAGATGAATGGGTAGCTCAAGGAGATGAGTTAAATGACCGAGTTGCTTTAGAGCATCCGCTAAAAGTAACGCAATATCAAAATGAAGCAAAAAAATTTATTGATGAACTTAAAGAGTTCTCTTCAGATTTAGATTTAGACATCTCAACTGATCTTTTCACAACCTTAGCAGAAATGGTAGCCGATCCAAGTAAAACTTTAAGTGGACGTCTTTTTTTAGCTGCTCAAAAGAGCTCACAAAAAAAAGTGGCTGTTGCTTTAGCCAAGGATTATTATCAAAAAGCGTGGCAGGCTCCTTATAAGTTACGGGGCTTTTCTGATATGGAACTATCTACTCAGATTCTTTTATTTGATGCTATTCAAAAAGGGGTGCAAGTTGAGCTCTTAGATCGAGCCGATCAGTTTTTAAAACTAAGTTTTGCGGGAAAAACAGAATATGTTAAAAATGGCAATATGACCAGTAAAGACAGCTACATTGCTCCTTTGATCATGGAAAATAAAACAGTGACCAAAAAATTGTTAAATGAAGCGGGCTTTCGTGTTCCTTCAGGGAAAGAGTTTAGTGATATAAAAAGTGCTCAAGATTACTTTCCGTTAATCAAAGGCGGAATCGTAATCAAACCTAAGTCGACGAATTATGGCTTAGGCATTACGATTTATCAGGATAAGCCTAGCTGGCTTGCTTATCAAACAGCTTTAGCGCTGGCCTTTAAAGAAGATAGTGCGATTTTAATAGAAGAGTTTTTAGTGGGAACTGAATATCGTTTCTTTGTGATCGACGATGAAGTGAAAGCAATTTTGTTGCGTTTGCCGGCTAATGTAGTAGGAGATAACAAGCACACGATCGCAGAACTTGTGGATCAAAAAAATAATGATCCCTTACGTGGTCTTAACCATCGCAGCCCATTAGAGAAAATTCAAATGACAAACCAGGAAGAACAAATTTTAAAAGAGCAGTCCTATGACTGGCAAAGCATACCATCTTTAAATGAAAGAGTTTATTTAAGAGAAAATTCCAATGTATCGACGGGTGGGGATTCCATCGATATGACGGATGCTTTTTCAGCAGATTATAAAGAAATCGCAGTTAAGGCAGCCAGATCTTTAGGAGCCGTGGTTTGTGGTATCGATATGATGGTGGCTGATCGCAAACAAGCAGCGACTGCTCCTGATGCCTATGGTATTATTGAAGCAAACTTTAATCCGATGATGCATATGCACTGTTATCCATATGAAGGGAAATCTCAGCGTGTGACTCTGGCTATCTTAAAATTATTATTTCCGACAATATAAAAATTATTCCCGCCATAAAAAAAGCCCGGTAACTGTTTTAAGGTTATCGGGTATTTTTTTAATTTGTTTTTTTGCGATCCATGGTTTGTTTACGATTATCAACGTGAAGACCAGTGAGTTCTTCCCACCATTGTTTCAATTCAGTTTCATAAGTTGTAGGAAAATTTGCTACAATATCGGTTAGTAAACGATCTTGAATTGCAGCGGCGGGATAGTTCAAAGCCAGATTAAATTTTAATTCGTTTAATAAGCTATAATACTGAAACATCAGAAAATTCATTTCTTCATGATCTTCTTCATATAGGACTTTAGGAGCTCGGTCAAAAATAAAACCAAAACTGCGCATCATAAACATAATTGCATCCAAGTGCTGAGTGTCTAAAGTATTTACATCTTTTAAAATATCGATATGAGTGTCTAAAGCCTGGGTCATTTCTTTTTTTAGCTGATCGTAACTAACTGTAGTCATAGGAACTCCTCCTTTAATCGTTTAAGAAAATAATTTACCCCAAAATCCTTTTTTGGTTTTTTTAGTTGGCTGCTTTTCAATTTTTTCAGTTTTAAATTTTTCTGTGATATCAATGGTTTCCTCATTAACGGCTGAATTTGAAATAATCAGCAAACCGCTGTCATCAGCTTGTTTTAAGTCTGTATCTACCACAGTGAATTTCAGCTTTGCCTTAACGATCAGCTGAATATAAGTGTCTTGTAATGAATCGGAGAGATTGCCATTTAATAGGATCAGGCCCTCTGGATAATCTTTTAAATGCTGGCTAAGCTTTTTTTGTTGTTTGCTATCTTTCATTTGTGCTAAGGTCATACGTAGATAAATTCGTTCACGAAAGGTCCCCAGATATTTATGCTGCTCTTCAGGGTTCACAGATGGGGTCCCGTACATCGCATTATCCAGATGTTTTTGAACTTCGTCTGTCATATAATCCCCCTTAATAAATTTAATAATTTTATTATACCATTTCAACTAGACGAACGCTTCACAAAATGTAAAATTAAGCTATAATAAAGAATAATTAAAAAAGTAGGTGTTCCGATGTCAAAGGAGTTAATTTTAGCTCAAAATACGCATTTAGCAAGTACGCGTTTATGGTTACGTCCAGTGAATTGGCAGGATGTAAATGATATGTTTGAGTATGCAAATGATGCGCAGACGACATATTTTGTTTTTGAGACTCATGATACGATCAATGAGACGCAAAATAGTATTGCTAATTATTTTATGGCTGAACCTCTAGGCAAGTATGCCATAGAGCTGAAAAAAAGCGGCAAAATGATTGGCACGATCGATTTACGGATCAATGAAGAAACCGCTGTGGGGGAACTAGGCTATACTTTGAACAGAGCCTACTGGGGACAAGGAATTACTTGCGAAGCCGCACGTACTTTAATTGATTTAGCTTTTACTGAGCTAGGCTTAGTTCGTGTAATGGCGGTCTATGATCAGCTAAATCCGAATTCTGGGAAGGTGATGGAAAAACTAGGCATGCAGGTAGATAGTGTAATAAAAGATGCCCGTATGTTTAAAGGACGCTTGATAACAGAAGTCAGACGTTCAATAACTAAAACACAATGGGAAAATAAGAAGGGACAATTTTGGGCAGACTAGCTGTTATTTCTGATTTACATGCGGATATTAATTCTTTTGATGAAGAGTTAGCACTTTTACGCAATTATTTGCTTGAAGAGCAGGTGGATCATGTCCATTTTGCTGGAGATTTAGCTAATCACGTCAGCCAGGCTTTGACGATTGTGGATTTTTTTACTGAAAAAATTCCGACAACTTTTCATTGGGGCAATCATGAAATGGCGGATATTCATCAGCCAGAAGATTTTGAAAATTTTAATTATCCAGCTTTTCTCAACTTTAAAACAAAAGATTTGTCAGAAGATACCCTGTTGCTGGCTTTTAATGGCTGGTATGATTACAGCTTTGCTCCTCAGCTAGAGACAAAAGAGATTCAACGAAAAAAACAAATTTACTGGTATGATCGCTGGATCAATCGTCGAAAAACCGATAGGCAGATCACTGACGATGTCTGTCAACGTCTTACACAAGCTTTAAAGGCAATACCGTCTCACAAAAAGATTTTTGTCAGTACCCATTTTGTACCACAGTCAGCTTTTATTGTTCATTTCAGTAATGAATATGCTCGCTGGAATCAGTTGAATGCCTTTTTAGGCAGTCAGCAGATTGGGGATGCGTTAGCTGAGTTTCCCAATGTTAAGCAAGTGATTTTCGGTCATACTCATCACCGTTTTGATCAGAAAAAAATTGCATCAGCTTATTATCATTGTCGGCCAATCGGCTATTATTATGAGTGGGATTTAACGTATCAATTTACCCAAGAAAAAAATCCCAGCCAAGCACGAAAAGTCGCTCGCCGTAACTGGCAGGAATTTTCGGACTATAAAAAACAAAATATATTAACAGAATTTAAAAAAAGTGTCGTCTTACTTGATTATTAAGGAGTGTACTTATGTTTACCGAAGAAAGTTTTGCAGTGTTTGAAATTACTGGTTTAGACCAACGAATGCAGGCGATTCGTTCAGAAATACAACCAATTTTTCAAAATATCGATGAAGCAGTGAAGGTGGAATTGGAGAATCTACTGGAAGAAGAGCTTTTCATTCATATCGCCCAGCATCGCAGGCGTAGTGTTCATCCGCCTGAAAGTACCTGGTCAGCTATTAGCCGGCAGAAGCGTGGCTATAAAATGGAACCTCATTTTCAGCTGGGAATTTGGCCTGGCTATGTGACGATGTATCTGTCTTTGATCGATCAGCCTGTACACAAGGCTGAAATGGCACAAAAAATGTTGGATCAACCGGCGCTTTTCAGCCAATTGCCTCAAGACACTATGATCAATTTAGATCATACAAGTAATAAAGTTGAACCACTGGTAGAAATTGATCTTACCAAGGCTTTGACACGTTTACAAAATGTTAAGAAAGGCGAGTTTCAAATCGGCCGGATCATTTTAAAAGAAAGTGAACTTTGGCAGCAGCCGGATGCAGCCCTTGCTTATATGAAAGAAACTTATCAGAGTCTAGTCCCACTTTATCAAGGGATACAAATGTAAATAAAAGCGCAGCAGAGAGTGAATATCTGCTGTGCTTTTTAAAAACTCAAAAATCTTTCTGGAATATGGCGGATCAAAAGTAAGCTGACCCAACCGGATGCTACAGCTTTAATAACTTCTGGAACTAAAAATCCAATGAATCCCGTCGAAAAAGCAGCTGTCCAAGTCAAATCCGCTGCAAATTTCAGCCATAAACTACCAAAGGCTAAGGTAACTAAAAAGCCAGTCAAGTTTGCCGTGATCACACCCGGATAGTTTTCTCCTAAAAGCTTGATCAGACTGCTGATAGCCCACGGAGTAAAGAGAAAACCGATCAGATATCCTCCTGTGGGTCCTAATAAAGCAGCAAGACCACTGCTGCCGCCTGCAAAAACAGGTAAACCAATTAAACCTAATAGGAAATAAACCACCACTGACCAAGTTCCCACTTTGCGG
>DATGVB010000187.1:0-9290 GCA_035300805.1 Tetragenococcus sp.
AATTTGACAGTGCGTTATCATGCCAACCTTGATCCAGCTTTTATGAATGAAGCTATTGAAGTAATGAAATTAGGTTTTGGTATGCCGGCTTTTAACAATGATGAAATCATTATTCCTTCTTTCATTCGATTTGGAGTCTCTGAAGAAGACGCCTATGATTACAGTGCGATCGGCTGTGTAGAAACGGCGGTCCCGGGCAAATGGGGTTATCGCTGTACCGGCATGAGCTATATGAACTTTCCTAAGATCCTGATGATCGCCATGAATAATGGTATCGATCCGGTTTCGGGCAAACGTTTTACCAAGGGTTATGGTCATTTTACGGAGATGAACTCTTATGAAGAATTGGAAAAGGCCTGGGATAAGACGGTTCGTGAATTGACACGCATGAGTGTGATCGTAGAAAATGCGATTGATTTAGCCGGTGAAAAAGAAGTCCCTGATATTCTGTGTTCGGCCTTGACCGATGATTGTATCGGCAGAGGCAAGACCATTAAAGAAGGTGGGGCAGTCTATGACTTTATCTCGGGATTACAAGTCGGTATCGCTAATCTGTCTGATTCTTTAGCTGCGATTAAAAAATTAGTTTTTGAAGAAAGCAAATTTACGCAAGCGGAACTTTGGGAAGCTTTGATGACTGATTGGGAAAGTCCACGCAGTCAGGAAATTCAGACGATGATCATTGAGGAAGCCCCTAAATATGGCAATGATGAAGATGATGTAGACCAACTAGGAATCAAAGCTTACGCTAGCTATATTGATGAGATCAAAAAGTATCCTAATACGCGTTATGGTAGAGGACCGATTGGAGGGATCCGTTATTCAGGAACTTCATCGATTTCAGCTAATGTAGGACAAGGTCGTGCCACCATGGCAACGCCGGATGGCAGAAAAGCATGGGCACCTTTAGCAGAAGGTTGTTCGCCTTCTCACAGTATGGATCAGCATGGTCCGACGGCTGTTTTAAAATCTGTTTCGAAATTACCGACAGAAGATATTCTAGGCGGCGTGCTGCTTAATCAGAAGGTCAATCCGCAAACTTTAGCCAAAGAAGAAGACAAACAAAAATTGATCTTCTTACTAAAAACCTTCTTCAATCGCTTGAAAGGCTATCATATTCAGTATAATGTAGTAGCTAAGGAAACCTTGATCGATGCTCAGAAACATCCAGAAAAACATCGTGATCTGATTGTCCGAGTTGCTGGATATTCGGCATTCTTTAACGTTTTATCCAAAGCGACCCAAGATGATATTATTGAACGGACCGAACATGCCATTTAAAAATTTAAAGGAGCAGATAGAATGGAGTTTTTATTAGATACTGCCAATTTAGCAGATATTGCCAAATATGAAAAAATTATCCCGCTAGCAGGAGTTACTTCCAATCCTTCTATTGTCAAAAAAGAAGGAAAAATCGACTTTTTCAAGCATATGAAAGAAATTCGTTCGATCATTGGTAAAGAACGTTCTTTACACATTCAAGTAGTTGCTACAGATTATGAAGGCATGATCAAAGATGCGCATACAATCTTAGATCAGGTGGACGAGCAGGTTTATATCAAGGTGCCCACCAGTCAGGAAGGCTTGAAGGTTATCAAGGCATTGAAAAAAGAAGGCGTCAATGTGACGGCAACTGCCATCTATACGAAGTTTCAGGCTTATCTGGCAATTGCAGCTAAGGCTGACTATATTGCACCTTATTTTAATCGGATGGAAAACCTGAATATTGATCCTGAAAATGCTTTAACTGAAATGGCCAATGAAATCAAAAGGACGCAAGGCCAAACTAAGATTTTGGCTGCCAGCTTTAAAAATGTGGGTCAGGTAAATACCGCTTTAGAAGCTGGTGCTCAGGCCGCAACCATGAGTTGTGATATTTTAGAATCGGCTTTTTCCATGCCTTCGATTGAAAAAGCAGTAATTGATTTTACCAGTGATTGGGAGAGTATTTTTGGCAAAGATATTACGATTACGGATCTGAAATAAAAAGTAGCGGATAAAATCAAAAATTGATTTTATCCGCTATTCTTATAACGTAATCAAGTGAACGCGCACCATATTATCATGAGTAGCTAAATCTTCGACCATTTTCTGTGTGGCTAGAGTTTTAGGCAACTCTACGGTGTAGATATAACTGTAAATTTTATGTTTGTCTTTGCGCTGGACTTCAAACTCTACATCGCGTACTTCGATGTTTTTATCAGAAAAGTAATTATTGATAAATTCTTTGGTGGTTTCTTTGTGGATAAAGCTGATCTCGATCCTTTTTAAAGTCGGAATAGTAATGATTCGCTTTAATACAGTCAATACTAACATGATCACAATAAATCCAACAATTGCGATCCGATAATTGCCCATACCTACTGCTAAGCCAAGGCCGGCAACTGTCCAAAGAGATGCTGCTGTAGTAAGACCTCTGACGGCTTGCTTGGTAACAACGATCGTACCGGCACCAAGAAAACCGATACCACTGACTACTTGGGCGATCAAGCGCGCTTCATCGGCCCGGATAACGCCAGCAAAATCTGGATTTTCTTTGGCGATCTCTAAAGCATTAAAAGTTATTTCTTTTTGTACCATAGCAATCAGAGCAGCTCCAATACAAACTAGAATATGTGTTCTGATCCCGGCAGGACGATTTTTAAATTCGCGGTCAAAACCAATAAAACCTGAAAAGACAGCTGCTAATAAAATGCGCAGACAAATTTCATAAATGCTTAAGTTTGCGCCCATATTTTCACTTCCTTTTTAGCTGACTCTTATCTATAGATTAGTCGATTTATAAATAGAAAGCAAGTTTGAGCACTTTTTTAAAAAGGAAAAACTAAGACTGGAAATTTACCAGTCTTAGTTAAAAGTACGATCAATAATATTGTCCTTGACGATAATCCCAAGAGTTAAACTCACTAGCCAGATAGCCCATGATCTTATCTACATCTAAGCCTTTACGAATTAAAACCGGACAAGGACTTACCAGTCGCTGATCTTCTTGTTGGGGAACCAGCTGGCCCTTTTCATCGACAAATGAGACCATGACACCTTGTTCATAACGCGTATCGATGGTTTTGTCAGGTTGAATGGAAGCAACATACTCATCTCCATCAATGATCAGATCCGCTTCATTTTCAATTTTTTCGCCAATGCCGGCAACTAGACCTCGGTTACCCTTGCCGGAAGGATTAGCTGAACTGGCAAATAATAATTTATGTTCATCCGCCCATAATTTTTGAGCTAACTGCTCTCCTGGAAGTCCAAACTTTAAGACAAAGCAGCTGGTGCCTCGTGTATCCGTCATTAACTCATCAGAACCATCAGCTGGAATGTATTTTTTAGCTGCTTTTTTCCAGGGAAGGATCGCCCCGAATAATACATCATTTTCCCAGCAGGTTTTATAAATTGAAAGCATTTCGTCATTTAAGTCTGCTAATTCCACTAATTGTTCTAAAGAGCCGCATAAAACAACTCCTGGTTTATTTCTTTTGCGATTTTTTGCCGAAAATTTGCGTTCCAAACCAGCTCTATCGCTAACAGCTACGATATAGCCTACTTTTGTAGGGGAAACGACAAAGTTACCCTGACCCTTAAGTAAGGTCACTGCTTCTTTAACGACCTCTCCCTGCCATTTTACGTGTTTATTTTCTGTCATGATCTCTCGTCCTTCTTTCAAACAGTTTTTCATTTTATTGCTGAATAAACTGAAAATTCAATCTAATTATTAGTCTATCAAATTTAAACTAAATAAGAAAGTAAAATTTAGCTTTTTTTGTGAAGATAAAAAATTTTCAGAAAGTTGTTGACAATGATCGTAATAGTCGTTATAGTATGAAACAAGCAAGTTACATTTTAACTTTTAGGAGACGATTCCCATGTTGAACGCAAACTTATTATTAGTCATTATTAAGTACAGGACTTAGAACACGGTAGATTTTTAAACCGCTTGTTTGAGTCCTATTTGCGTCAGATGGGATTCTTACAAAAGTATCCCGTTAGATTTACGGGATACTTTTTTTATTCCAAACTTTAGCGTGAAATTTTAGTGAAAAGAGGCAGTAACTATGAGAAGTGATCAGATCAAAAAAGGAATTGACGCCGCACCAGCCAGAAGTTTATTGTATGCAACGGGACAAGTAAAAAATATGAAAGACATGGACAAACCTTTTATAGGTATTTGTAATTCTTATATTGATATTGTTCCTGGCCATGTTCACTTAAGAGAACTAGCAGATGTGGCTAAAGAAGCTATTCGCGAAGCAGGAGGAATCCCTTTTGAATTTAATACAATTGGAGTCGATGACGGGATCGCTATGGGACATATCGGCATGCGCTATTCCTTGCCAAGTCGTGAATTGATTTGTGATTCAGCTGAAACAGTCATTAATGCACATTGGCTTGATGGTGTTTTCTATATTCCCAATTGTGACAAGATCACACCTGGTATGATCTTAGCTGCTATGCGTACGAATGTTCCGGCAATCTTTTGTTCGGGTGGTCCAATGAAAGCAGGAGTAGATCCGCGTGGACATACAATGACCTTATCAACTATGTTTGAAGCAGTCGGAGCTAGAAAAGCAGGTAATTTGTCACAAGAAGATTTTACCTTTATGGAACAAAATGCCTGTCCGACTTGCGGTTCTTGCGCTGGAATGTTTACCGCTAATTCAATGAACTGTTTATTAGAAGTTTTAGGACTGGCCTTACCTGGTAATGGTACGATCTTAGCTGTTTCTGATGAACGCCGCGAATTGGTTCGTCAATCAGCTTTTAAATTAATGGAACTAGTTAAAGCAAACGTGAAGCCGCGAGATATTGTGACTAAAGAAGCCATCGATGATGCTTTTGCTTTAGATATGGCAATGGGAGGCTCGACCAACACCGTCTTGCATACTCTGGCTATTGCCAATGAGGCGGAAATTAAGTACAAACAAGAAGATATTAATGAAATTGCTAAAAAAGTTCCTTATTTATCAAAAATCGCTCCTTCATCGGCTTATTCCATGCATGATGTCCATGAAGCCGGCGGCGTGTCAGCCATCATCCATGAATTAACTACCATCGAGGGTGCGCTTCATCCAGATCGCATCACAGTCAGCGGCAAAACTCTAAGAGAGAATGTCGCCGATGCAAAAATTAAAAATGAAGAGGTCATCCATCCCAAAGAAAATCCTTACAGTCCAGTTGGAGGGCTTTCGATCCTTTACGGTAACCTGGCTCCTGATGGCAGTGTCATTAAAGTCGGCGGTGTGGATCCAAGTGTCAAAGTCTTTACCGGTAAGGCGATTTGTTTTAATTCTCATGATGAAGCAGTTGCCGGAATTGATGACGGGACGGTCAAAAAAGGGCATGTCGTTGTGATTCGCTATGAAGGACCTAAAGGCGGACCGGGAATGCCGGAAATGTTGGCTCCGACTTCAAGTATCGTGGGTCGCGGCTTGGGAAAAGATGTTGCTCTAGTAACTGATGGTCGTTTTTCTGGAGCCACTCGCGGAATAGCTGTTGGTCACATTTCACCTGAAGCTGCTGCTGGCGGTCCATTGTCCTTGGTTGAAGACGGGGATGAGATCACCATTGATTTAATTACCCGGAATCTATCTTTGCAGCTAAGTGAAGAAGAACTAAAAGAAAGAAAAGCTAAACAAGAAAAATTCAAGTTTAAAGTAAAATCAGGCTGGCTGGCTCGCTATACAGCACTTGTAACTTCAGCAAATACCGGTGCAGTCATGCGTGTTCCTGAAGAATAAAGGAGGAGAGCAGATGGAAAAATGTGAAATGACAGGGTCTGAAATTTTGCTGAAAAGTCTGGAGAAACATAATGTCGAACTCATTTTTGGCTATCCCGGCGGAGCTGTTCTGCCAATTTATGATACTTTATTTGATGCCAGTATTCCTAATATTTTAACGCGTCATGAGCAAGGAGCCGTTCACGCAGCTGAAGGCTATGCTAAAGCGTCAGGAAAGGCTGGAGTGGTGATCGTAACTAGTGGTCCAGGAGCTACAAATGCCGTTACTGGGATTGCTGATGCCATGAGTGATTCAGTCCCTCTGATCGTAATTACCGGTCAGGTAGGGGTTCCTGGTATCGGTAAAGATGCTTTTCAGGAAGCTGATATTCTAGGGATCACTTTACCCATCACTAAGCATAATTATCAAGTGCGTGATGTGAAAGATATTGAAAAAGTCATGGATGAAGCTTTCCATATTGCCACAACAGGACGTAAAGGGCCGGTTGTGATCGATATGCCCAAGGATATTTCAAATAGTAAAGCGGTCTGGGAGGACCGTAATAAAGCAATTAATTTAATTAGTTATCAGCCTAATGTAAAACCTTCTTCCTTACAACTAAAGAAAGTCATGCAGCAATTACAGCAAGCCCAAAAGCCACTTGTTCTAGCTGGTGCAGGAGTTATTGCAGCTGAAGCAACGGATGAATTTAGAGAATTTATTGAACGTTATCATTTACCTGTTGTATCTACCTTATTAGGTTTAGGGGTCTTGCCTAGTACTCATCCTGCTTTTATGGGCATGGGAGGCATGCATGGTTCCTATGCAGCAAATATGGCCTTGGAAGAATGTGATTTTCTATTAAATATCGGCAGTCGTTTTGACGACCGTCTGGCAACTTGTCCGGCAAGCTTTGCCAGCAATGCAGTGGTTGCTCACATTGATATTGATCCAGCTGAAATCGGGAAAATTATTCCAACCGAGATTCCGATCGTAGCAGATGCTAAAAGAGCCTTAGCAGCTTTATTACAGTTTGATTCTTTTGAAATTTCTGATCAGGCTTGGCTGGCACTTTGTAACAATAGAAAGCAGGCCCATCCTTTTACTTACGAGAAAACAGATACAGAAATCAAGCCCCAAAGAGTGATTGAAAAAGTAGGCGAGATCACCCGTGGCGAGGCTTATGTCATTACAGATGTAGGCCAGCACCAAATGTGGGCAGCGCAATTTTATCCAGTGAAATTTGCCCATCAGTTTATTACCAGTGGTGGTCTGGGAACTATGGGCTATGGGATTCCAGCTGGAATCGGCGCTCAATTTGCCAAGCCAGATCAGCAAGTCGTGGTTTTTGTCGGTGATGGCGGTTTTCAGATGACCAATCAAGAGTTTGCTATTTTGAATCAATACCAGTTAAATGTAAAGTTTATCTTGATGAATAACAAATCATTAGGAATGGTACGACAATGGCAGGAAACTTTTCATGGTGGACGGCACAGCGCTTCTGTTTTTAATGAACAGCCTGATTTTATTAAACTGGCAGCAGCATATGGAATTAAGGGTGTCAAAATTTCAGATGCAAAAACTTTTGATGAACAGCTCGAAAAGGCTTTTACTACAGCAGGTCCGCTTTTGATTGATGTCTTGGTTTCTCCGACAGAACATGTATTGCCAATGGTACCTGCAGGACAGGCAAATCACTTGATGATTGGGGTGGACTAGATGAGAAGAACAGTAGTAGCAGTTGTTTTTAATAAGTCCGGAGTATTAAGTCGTATAACCAGCGTTTTGAATCGTCGACAAGTCAATATCGAAAGTATTGCAGTGGGAGAAATCGACAGTGAAAGATCACGAATGACTTTTGTGGTCAAAGCTGATACTTTAGATGAGGTCGAACAGGTGATCAAGCAACTGAACAAACAAGTGGAAGTGATCAAAGTTTCAGATATTACTGAAATCCCACATATCGAACGCGAATTAGCCTTGATCAAAGTTTATGCACCAGCTGCTATGCGACATGAGATTCAAGCGATGATTTCACCGTTTCGGGCAGACGTAGTAGATGTAGGACAAAAAAATATTGTGATCCAAGTATCTGGTGCTCATGAAAAAGTTAATGCTTGCATCGATGTTTTAAAAGCTTATGGTATCAAACAATTATCAAGAACTGGAATAACGAGCTTAACAAGAAGCTAAAAAGTAGTTTTTTGTAGCAAATATATATTATAAAAATTGGAGGAATTATAATTATGGTTAAAGTTTATTACGATGATTCAGTAGTTGAGAATGTATTGGAAGGTAAAAAGATTGCGGTTGTGGGATATGGTTCCCAAGGCCATGCTCATTCACAAAATTTAAGAGATAATGGTAATGATGTGATCATCGGGCTACGTGAAGGAAAATCTGCTGAAAAAGCAAGAGAAGATGGTTTTGAAGTTTATCCAGTTGCACAAGCGACTAAACAAGCGGATGTGATCATGGTTTTAGCACCCGATGAAATTCAGGGAGACCTCTACAATAATGAAATAAAACCAAATCTGGAAGCTGGCAATGCTTTAGCTTTTGCCCATGGTTTTAATATTCATTTTGGCGTGATCAATCCGCCTGAAGATGTTGATGTATTTTTAGTTGCTCCTAAAGGACCGGGACATTTAGTTCGCCGGACTTTTGTAGAAGGTTTTGCAGTTCCATCATTATTTGGAGTTGATCAAGATGCCACAGGCCATGCTACTGAACTGGCATTATCATATGCAAAAGGCATCGGGTCTACCCGTGTCGGCGTGTTAGAAACAACTTTTAAAGAAGAAACCGAAACGGATCTGTTTGGTGAACAAGCCGTTCTGTGTGGTGGTTTGACCAGCATGATCATGGCCGGTTTTGAAACTTTAGTTGAAGCGGGTTATCAGCCGGAGCTGGCTTATTTTGAAGTTTGTCACGAAATGAAGTTGATCGTAGATCTGATCTATGAAGGAGGCTTTGGTAAAATGCGCAATTCGATCTCCAATACAGCTGAATATGGGGATTATGTTTCTGGTCCGCGAGTAATTACTCCAGATGTAAAAAAGAATATGAGAGCTGTGCTTGATGATATCCAAAATGGTAATTTTGCCAAAGGTTTTGTTGCAGATAATGAAAATGGTTTTGCGAAATTTAAAGAAATGCGCGAAAAAAATGCCAATCATCAAATTGAAACCGTAGGAGCACAATTACGCGAAATGATGCCTTTTACTCAAAATAACGATTAATTGGAGTGATTTTTTGTTAGTAACTAAAACAGAAGTAGAAAAAGCCTATGAAGTATTATCATCAGTAGCAGTAAAAACTCCTTTGCAGTATGATCGTTATTTGTCAGAAAAATATGATGCCAAAGTTTTTCTAAAAAGAGAAGACTTGCAGAAAGTACGATCTTTTAAATTACGTGGAGCTTATTATGCAATTAGCCAGCAATCAGCTGAAGCTTTATCCTATGGGGTCGTCTGCGCCAGTGCCGGCAATCATGCCCAAGGAGTTGCTTATACTTGTCACGAAATGGGTATTAAAGCTGTTATTTTTATGCCGACAACAACTCCTAGTCA